>CAZGNH010000303.1:0-3121 GCA_964527025.1 uncultured Chthoniobacterales bacterium
GTGCCGTTGGATTGCACCATCGCCGGATCCGTGCGCGACCCCCTCCCGCCGGTACGCCGCCTCCTCCAAATCACCGGGCCGGGCTTCAATGCCTGCGACAGCCTCCCGAAAGCCTGCATGGTGGTGCCCTCCGCACAGGACGCCGTCAACCACCGCTCCGCGGGCGGAGCGAACCCGGTCGTCGTCTGCCCGCTGGTCTTCGAAGCCCCGCCCGGCCCGACCGAACCCCTCGTCGTCGAAGAAAATGACCGCGAAGCCTCGGTCCGCATCCTCGAAGCGATGCTCGCGGGAAACCCGGTGGTTTACCCCGAGGGCACAAGCTTCGGGGTCTTTCACGGCGGCATCTCCTACGGATCACGCCGCGCACGCACCGACGCCATCGCCGCCGCCACCGCCCATTCCCGGGACTTCCGGTCCCTCGCCCGCGTGCCCGGCCCCTCCCACGCCAAACGATTCTTCCTGACCCTCCTCGCCAAGTAGCAACCCGGATCCCCGCCCCCGCAATCGGCGGGCACCCCGGGCACCTTCATGCGCGGCCGCCAACCCGCCGGACAACCGGCTCGATCTGAAATCCGCCATTTGAAATTTCAACTGCTTTTCATTGGGCCGCGCACGCCAAATGAAAAACCATGGGCGGGCACCCCGGGGCAGTTGCGATAATCGTTGAACAAAGGCCGGATTTTCCGTAAGATTCAATCATGGCCACTTCCAGTGACGAGCTTGTTCAGAAGCTGATCGACAAGTTCAGCCGTTCGCGGGACTTCACGATTTCCTTTGTGCTGCACCTGATCATTGTGATGCTTTTCGGGACGACGGTTTTGTTCCAGGCGGTGCAGGAGCCTCCGGATTTTGAGGGCGGCGAGGGAGGATTCGTGGTCGGTGGCGAGGTGGCGGCACAGCCCGTGGATATCCAAACACCCACGGAAACCAAACTCGATGTCACGCAGGTGACCCCCACGGACAACAACGCCCTCAACGCCATCACCACCACCGCTCCCAACGCCCTGGACTTCACCATGAGTCCCACCATCGCACCCCCCATCACCGCTCCGACCGCTCCCGATGCCGCCTCCGCAGCCGCCGCGGCAGCCGCCAGCATCTCGGGCGACGGACTCACCACGCAGGCCGCCTCCCAAATCAAGGCCTTCACCGGAGGCTGGGGCAAGGGCTCCGGCGGCGGAACCGGCACCCGCACCCGCGAATTCGAATTCACCGCCTACATCGGCCAATACTCGGGAGGCAATTGGAACTCAACCGTCCGCGTCACCCGGAACCGCATCGAAACCGGAAGCCTCCCGAACCTCCTCTACCTCATGAGCTATTGGTCGAAGGACCGCATCAAAACCAATTACAAAAACGTCAAGGCGATCAAGCTCGACAGCGACGAAATTTTTGCCGTCAAACCCCCGTTTATTTTTCTGACCGGCACGCGGGACTTCAAGCTGACCGACCGTGAAGTGGAAAACCTCCGGAAGTATATCCGCATGGGCGGCTGCATTTGGGGTGATGCGTCCCTGCCGGGTCAGCGCTCGCGATTCGATATTGCCTTCCGCCGTGAAATGCGCCGCGTCATCCCCGATGTGGACAAGGACTTCGAACCCCTGCCCAACAACCACCCGATCTTCACCCAGTCGTATTTCCCCAACATCAAGGAGCCTCCGCCGGGCATCAATTTCTACGACGACCCCGTGCAGGTGATGCGTATCTACGGCGAGATTGCCATCGTTTATACCTCCAACGACTACGGCGACATGTGGCAGATCGGACTCAACCAGCAGGGCCAGATCGACACGCGCAGGAACGAGCGCGGCCAGTTTGTCGCCATCAACGAAACCATCTTCAACAACCGCGGCACCTACATTCGCAACATCACCCCCGAATCCCTCAAAGCCTGCTTCGAGTTTGGCACCAACGTGGTCATCCACCTGCTGACCCGATGGGAAAGCAAGGTGCGCACCGCACCGGCCCTGTAAACGTGCCACGTGATGGCCGCAGGATCAGGACGAATGGAACCGGGAGTCCGCCCGCGCCGCGGAACCAGGCGCCCCGCCGAGTTCTGGAGCACCGTCAACCGGCTGCTCGCCGCAGTGGTGGTCCTCGCAACCCTCGT
Source organism: uncultured Chthoniobacterales bacterium (assembly GCA_964527025.1). Classification (GTDB taxonomy): domain Bacteria; phylum Verrucomicrobiota; class Verrucomicrobiia; order Chthoniobacterales; family Terrimicrobiaceae; genus CAZGNH01. The sequence continues at coordinate 2,111 of CAZGNH010000303.1, forward strand.
CGCACTGGCCCTTTGGATTTTGCCGGAAATCGGCAAGCGCAATGCCCTTGCCCGCGCCCTCGAGGAAAAACAGGCGGATCTCGCCGCCGGGCAATCCACCAGAAAGCAGCGCGAACGCGAGCGGTTCCTGCTTGAAAACGACACCGAATACATCGAGGCGATCGCGCGCGACAAACTGGATTTGATGAAGGAGGGGGAGACAATTTTCCGACTGGATCCAGCGCCGGCGCCTTCTCCGGGGGCGGGGCCTTGATGGACGGGGAGCATGCCATGGCAACTGTCATCATTCCGGCCCGATGGGGATCAACCCGGTTTCCGGGCAAGCCGCTGGCTCTGATTGCCGGCAAGCCGCTCGTGCGCCATGTCTGGGAACGGTGCTTGCAGGCGCGCTCGGTGCGCCGCGTGATTGTCGCCACCGACGACATGCGGATCGCCACCGCCGCCTTCGATTTCGGCGCCGAGGTGGCACTCACCCGGGCCGATCACCCGAGCGGGACCGACCGCGCCGCCGAGGTCGCCTCCCGCCTCCCAAAAAACGCATCGGTTATTGTCAATGTCCAAGGCGATGAGGCCCTTGTCGATCCGGCTCTCATCGACCGCCTCGCAGCCCTCGTGCGCGAGGACCACCGCACCGCCATCGCCACCGCCGCGTCCCCACTCGCCTCGGAGCACGAATTCCTCGATCCCAATATCGTCAAAGTCGTCCTCGCCCGAGACGGCCGCGCCCTTTACTTCTCTCGCGCCCCCATCCCCGCCGGCCGTGACACGGGCTCATGGAAGCACGCCCTCCACCACCACGGAATCTACGCCTTCCGGAAAAAATTCCTCCTCGAATTCGTCTCGTGGAAACCCTCCCCGCTTGAAAAACTCGAACGCCTCGAACAACTCCGCGCTCTCGAACATGGCGCCCGCATCCGCGTCCTCGTCACCAAATCCCCCCCCGCACCGGGCGTGGACACCCCCGCCCAGGCGCGCGCCCTCGAGGCAGCCCTCCGCCGCTTCTAGCCCGCA
>CAZGNH010000304.1:0-1541 GCA_964527025.1 uncultured Chthoniobacterales bacterium
CGCCGCCGGTTTTGCGCAGCGAGCGGAGCATGGTGCGGTATTCGGAAAAGGCGCCATCGAGGTTTTCGTCGCGCACGAGGGAATCGAGGCGACGGGCCGCGGCATTGACACTCAGGTCGGCACGCAGGCGGCGGTTTTGCGAGACGATGCGGCGTTCGAGGGCGTCGGCGGTTTCGGTGTCGCCCAGTTCGCGGGCGATTTTGGCGAGGGCGAGTTGGTGGCGGACGCGGAGGTCGCGGCGGTTCCCGAATTGTTTGAGGGCGGCCTCGTGGTGGGCTTTGCGCGTGTCGGGCGGTGCGCCTGTGCGGTCGAGGAAAAGCCCGCGTTCGAGCCATGCGTCGGGATTTTGGGGGCAGACCGAGACGGCACTCTCAAGGGCTTTTGCGGCGAGGGCGGTATCGCCGAGTTCTTCGAAGAGGGCTGCGAGGACGAGGTCGTCGCGGGATGCGGCGAAGGGCGCCTTCTCGCGGAACCCCTCGGCAAGGCCTTTGAGGTCGTGGTCGCTGATGGGGAGCCACCTTTGCGGATCAAGCGCCTCGCCGACCGCATAGTTCTGGTTTTCGTAGCGTCCGGCATCCATTTCCCAACGGTCGCCCGCCTTCAGGTACCCGAACCATGCATGGCCGCCGTCGCTCCCCTGCCCCGTGAAGAAAAGGGTCGGAAGTCCCCGCGCCTTGCCCGCAACCATCGCAAAATACGCCTGGTCGACGCAGATGCCACCCCGTGCCAGGATGTTCTGGAGGGTGTATTCGGGATCCGTCCATGTGTAGGTGCCGGATTTCAGGCGGTCGGTCGCGTAAGGGACGGAGGAGAAGGCCCGGTCGTAGTTTGAGCGCGGGAAGCGGATATTTTTTCTTGCCCACGTGTATTCCGAGGCGCTCAGTGGAGCGTCGACCACGAACTTGAGTTGACCGGGGGACATGGTGGAGAGGTCGGTGAGGAGGCTTTTGGATTCGTTGGCGGCGACCCATTCTTCAAACCATGCGGACGGGGAGACGGCGGCGACCGGCACGAGGGAGGAATCGACCTGCTGGTGCGGCCAGAACGCGGGCAGACGGGTGTCGTAAACGACGGCGATGGCAATGGCGAGGGCCGCGTAACGCTTGAATTTTTCCGGGTGCGCGCGCGCAATCTCCTGAAGGTTCCAAAGAACGCCCGGCAGGTAGTCGTCGGCGGACACCGTCGAAAGAAACATGTCCGAAAAGGCCGGATCGGCGACCCACCCGTCAAGCAGGCCGGGGTCAAGGCGCGCGGCCACCGGCGCCTCGGACGGGTTGGGGATCTCCGGCGGAATCAGCTTGCCGAACACCTCGGCCCGCGAACGCGGATCCGCAAGCACCTCCCGCGCCAAGGCAGGATCGACGGGCACCATGTCCGGCTCCGGTGCAACCCCGGGAGGAATCAAAACCGGCTTGTCGGCACCGGGCTGCTCATAAATGAAGCGCCGCAGAAAAGCCGCCGCCTCGTCCTCCTCCGAACGTGAAAGCAGGTCGGCCCATTTCCAGAGCGTTAGCCACTGGCGGTAGGCGGACATCCCGGTG
>CAZGNH010000305.1:0-2640 GCA_964527025.1 uncultured Chthoniobacterales bacterium
CGCCCTCGTCGGCGGCCCGCCGGTGCCCGACGACCACTCGTTCCACGACAACCGCCGCGACGCCCGCTCGAATGAAGTCGCCCTCGACTACAACGCCGCCCTCACCGGCGCCCTCGCCCGCATGAACCAAATTTTCGGCAGGGTCACCCCCGCCAAAAGCGCTTTCGAGTAACCTGCATCGCTGGCAAACGTCAGCCCGGTGCCGGGTCGTGCCCGACCGCCGGCTTGTCCCAAAAATACCGCTTCAGCAACACCTTGAGGGTCGCCGTAAGCGGCACCGCCAACAGCGCCCCCAAAAGCCCCCCCAGAATGATGCTCCACGCTAAAACGGAAAGAATCACGGTCAGCGGATGCAAACCGACGGATTCCCCGACGATCTTCGGCGCAATAAAGATCCCGTCCAGATTGTTCACCCCGAGGAAAATCAACGTCACCAGCAACGGATGCAGCCAGTCGCCGAACTGCGCGGCCGCAATGATCACCGCCGGAATCCAGCTGATGAAGACTCCCGCATACGGAATCAACCCCAGGATGGCCACCAGCAGGCCGATGAGCAGGGCGAAGTCCAAACCGAGAACAAGCAACAAAATGGCGGTGATGGCCCCGTCGATCATGCTCACCAAAAGCTGCCCGCGGAAGAAGTTGATCAGGTAGTCGTTGATTTCGCTCAGCAGGGAGACGATTTCGCTTTTGAGCGGCGAGGCGCGCATCGGGAGGTAGTTGCTCCAATTGCTCGAAATCGACGGCCCCTCCTTGAGGAAAAAAAACAAAAAGACCGGCACCAGCACGAGGCTCAACATCATCCCGAACACACCCAGAAATCCGCCGACACTGCGCTGCAAAAACCCCCCGAAGGCAAGCGCCGCCCCGGGAAGCTGCTTCTGCGCCTCGCCCAAAGCATCCTCGATGGCCCGGTCCAAATACCCGCCCGCACCTCCGGTCTCCCCGCCCTCGTCGGTCTTGCTCTTCAAAACCACCCGGTCGCGCAGCTTCTCGATCTCCTGGATCGTGCTGTCAAAGAGGCCCTTGGCCTGCTCGGTGTAACGCGGCAGATCATTCACAAATGTGTTGCCCTGCTTCCACACAATCGGCGCCACCCACACAAAAATCCCCGCAATCCCGAGAGTAAAAGCTATGAAGACAATGACAACCGCCTTGGTGCGGCCGAGTTTTTTTCCCTCGAGCCATTGGACGACGGGTTCAAGCAGGTAGGCGAGGATGCCGGCGATGGCGACCGGGATGAGGACCGGTTGGAGGAAGGAGATTCCGCGCAGGAAGAGTCCTCCGACAAGCACCGTGACGGCTCCCAGCGCGACAAAGGCGAGGGCCGTGAGGGCTGCCCAGAAGAGTTTCTGCTGGAACGGAGACGGTGCCACGCAATTTTCTGTACCCCTCGGCGGCCTGCTTGGCGAGGCGAATGTCGCAAAGAATCCGCTGGCGCGGGCACCCGTCATGCGGTATGGGAAGGGAGCCTTATGAAAGGGGACGCCACCGATTCCTCACCCGCAACGGCGGCTGTTGAAGAAATCGACCGCATCCGCGCCGCCCTCCGCGAGGCCCTCACAGCCTATGGCAACCGCCTCGACCACGATTTCGCGGCCGTGCGCGAAATCGTCACCGCCCAGACCGCAGCTCCAAAAATCCCCTCCTCAAAAATGCGCGACCTGCGCGACATCCTCACCCTGCTCAGAACCCTGGAAATCAAACCCGACAAAGGCCGCCGCAAGGATATCAAAAAGTTGGATGGTCTTGCCGGGGATCTCCGGATGCTCGTTGAACGCTGGTAAATTTGCGCATCCCCCGCCCCGCGTGCATCGTAGGAAATGAAGAATGTTCTCTTTGTCACTTCGGCCATCCTGCTTGCCATGAACGCCCGCGCCTCGGAATCCGCCACCGCCGTCTTCGGAGGCGGGTGCTTTTGGTGCCTCGAGGCGGTCTTCGAATCCGTGCCCGGCGTCCTCGGGGTGACCAGCGGCTACGCGGGCGGTCAAACCGCCGATCCGACCTACGAGCAGGTCTGCTCGGGACGCACGGGCCACGCGGAGGTCGTGCGCATCGCATTCGATCCGGCCCGTGTCACCTACCGCGACCTCCTCGATCTGTTTTGGAAGGCCCACGACCCGACAACCCCCAACCGCCAGGGAGCCGATGTCGGAACCCAATACCGCTCAATCGTCATCGCCGCCGACGATGCCCAGCGCTCCGCCGCCGAAGCCTCGAAAGCCGCCGCCAAAGACGCCTTCCCGGCACCCATCGTCACCGAAATCACCGGCCCCGCCACCTTTTACCCCGCCGAGGATTACCACCAGGACTTCTCCCGCAACAACCCCTCCCATCCCTACAACCGGGCCGTCATCCGCCCGAAACTCGAAAAACTTTCACAGCCGTAGATTTTTGTTGAACCGTCCGGTGCCTGGTGGAATGTCTGCATCGGCAATGCGCGCATGGTTATTGGTTGTGGTGATTTTTTTGGTGGCGGAGGCGGCCATGGCCGCGGCTCCGCGGCGCGAGTATATTCTGTTGAGCGGCGGGCCGTCCCTGATCGAGTGGGAGAAATACAAGGCCGAACCGCACGACCGGTGGTGGGGCAATTTCATCCGCGCCGCGCGCGTCCGCATCCAGGAGCTTCGCAAGGAGAAG
>CAZGNH010000306.1:0-2936 GCA_964527025.1 uncultured Chthoniobacterales bacterium
GCCGCCTGTGAAGCCGGTTCATGTTGTCACGCTGGGTGAGGCGCACCGCGGTGATGCGGCGGTCGACACCCGTCTCCTGGACAGCTACGGGCGTCCGCCTGAAGAGACGCGCACATTTTACCTTGCCGCCCGCCAAATCCTGGAGAAGTCCCCCGGTGCCACACCCAGCGATCCCGGCATCATCGCGGCAGCAAAAAAGGCGGGTCTTCGACTCATCAGCGGTCCGATGTTGGGCGATGTTTCTGAAAGTGGACTCACGGTCTGGTTCCGCCCGGTTCATGAGGAAGCCCTGAGCGTTGAAGTGATCGCGGCAGACGGACAAAAGAGGAGTTTTCCGATCGGGGTCAACCGTCCCGGCGGTGTCACGCGGGTCAAGCTCACCGACTTGCCGGTCGACACGCGGCACACCTACCGGATCGTTGACGGTGGCGGCGGTGTTTTGGGCGAGGGCACTTTTCATACCGCGCCGGAACCGCAAACAGAAGAGACGATCCGCATTGCCTTCGGCTCCTGCTTCCACAAGATCGGCATCCAAAACCCCAACCTGATGCGGTTGATTGGGAATCGCGGCAACCGGGCCTTGCTTCTCCTTGGTGATCTCGCGGTGGATGGCCGGGACGCGAAGCTCAATATGCACTACGCGGACTATCTGCTGCGTGACGTGTCCAGGCCGTGGCGTGCGCTCTCGGCCAACATCCCTGTCTACGCAAGCTGGGATGATTGGGATTACTTGCACAATGACAAATCAGGACTGCAGAAGGGCCAGATCAGCGACAGCGAGCGCAATGCCTTGCGAGCGCTCTGGGAGGAGAACTGGAATAATCCGCCGACGGCGGTGGAAGATCGCGGCATTTATTTCAACACCGTCATCGGCGACATTGAAATCATCATGCTCGACACCCGTTCCTGCCGGGACTGGCAGACGCGCAACGAGCGTGGCTCGTTCCTGGGCGATGCCCAGATGGAGTGGCTTTTCGCAACCCTCAAAGCATCCCGGGCCAAGTTCATTATCCTGACGAGTGGAACCATGTGGAGCGACTACATAACCAAGGGCAAGGATTCATGGGGCGAATGGGATCCAGCCGGCCGCGAGGAAATATTCCGCTTCATCGAGGACAACCAAATCGGCGGGGTCCTGTTGTTGAGCGGCGACCGGCATGGCGCCCGCGCTTTTGCGATTCCCCGCCCCGCGGGTTTCGCAGTGTACGAATTCGAAGCAGCCAGCCTCGGGGGCGTGCCGGGTCCGGCTGCCTCCGGCCCGGACAGGTCCACGCAGTTGTTCGGCTACCCCGGTGGCCTCACCGCTTTCGGCGAGTTCACGTTCGACATGGGCAAGCCGGATCCTGAAGTGACCTTCCGCCTCATCGATGAGGAAAACAAGGAACTCGAAGTGCATACGTTCCGCCGTTCCCAACGCACGCCCCGGCGGGGCGATTCAGGGCGGTGAACCGGCGAAAGGAATGGAGGCGTGGTTTTGGAAACAGGAAATCAGGAGACAGAAATGATGATAAAAAGTAGATCAGATTCTATCGGTGCCATTCTGCGGGTGGCTGGGCTGGCTTTTGTATCATGGGTGAGTCCGCTCGCGGCGGAGGACGTTCCCACGCGCCCCAACTTCGTTTTCATCCTCGCCGACGATCTGGGCTGGCAGGACACCGGCTTCGCGGGCGCGCAATTTTTCGAGACTCCGCGCCTGGACCAACTCGCGTCGGAGGGCATGATTTTCAGCAACGCCTATTCGGGCGGGCCCAACTGCTCGCCGACCCGCGCCTGTTTCATCACGGGCACCTACACGCCGCGCCACCACATCTACACGCCGGGAGGCCGCGCCAAGGGGGATTCCCGCTATATGCGCCTGCTGGTGCCCACGGTGAACCGCAAGAACAAGGCTTTGAACCGGAAAGCGGAGCAGCTGTTTCCCATCACCAACGACCTCGATCCGGAATTCATCAGCATTGCCGAAGTTCTCAAAACGGTCGGCTACACGTCCGCCCGCCTCGGGAAATGGCACCTCGGGGATGACACGCAGGGATTCGATATCAACTCCTCGGACGGTATAAGCGGCCCCGAGGGCAACCACTACGGCGACATCGACGTGGCCGAATCTCTGACCGACCGCGCCCTGAGCTTCATCGAGGAAAACCGCGAGACGCCGTTTTTCCTCTATCTGAGCCATTGGGACGTGCACACCCCGCATCAGGCCCGCGAGAAAGTGGTGGAAAAATACCGGGCCAAGCTCGAGTCCCTCCCGGAGGCGGAACGAGCGAACTTCAATCCCGTCTATGCCGCCATGATCGAGGCGGTCGATACCTCGGTCGGCCGCGTGGTGGACAAGATCGACGCGCTCGGGTTGGCGGAGAAAACGCTGATTTTTTTCACCAGCGACAACGGCGGCTTGGAAAGCCTTGGATTCTTTGGTCAACCGGGCTCTCCCAAGCGGGCCGCTGTTTCGCAACTCGCACCGCTGCGCGGGCAAAAAGGCTCCCTCTTTGAAGGCGGCGTGCGGGTGCCGGCCTGTGCCCGTTGGACGGGTGTCATTCCGCCGGGCTCGCGCTGCGACGTCCCCATCGCCAGCGTCGATTTCCTGCCCACCTTCGCCGCCCTGGCCGGTGCCGAACTGCCCGCCTCGCAACCGGTGGATGGGGTCGATCTCTTGCCCTTGTTTCGCGGTGAGTCCATCGCCGAGCGCGCCATTTTCTGGCACTACCCGCTCTATCTCTCCGGGGCCGGCATAGACATCGTGCGGCCCGACGGCAAAACCTACTCCTGGCGCGGATTCCCCTCGACCAGCCTGCGGCGCGGACCGTGGAAGATGATTCACTTCCACGAAGACAACTCGGTGGCGCTTTACAACCTGGAAGACGATCCCGGAGAACAGAACGACCTCGCGCGCGAACTCCCCGAAAAAACCGCCGAACTCCGCGCCGAACTCACCG
>CAZGNH010000307.1:0-3441 GCA_964527025.1 uncultured Chthoniobacterales bacterium
GGTGAGGCGGACGGTTTCTCCGGTATGGAGGGCGGTACCCGTGAGGGAAGCCGGCGATGCAAGGGTTTGTTGGTTTTCCACGTTTGGGTGCTTGGTGCCACCGGGCTCCGTTTGCGCGGCGAGGGCGGCGGTCGGAATGTTATGGCAGTCCTGCGGCCTCGTGGTCAAGCACCGCGGGCGCTTTCGATTTTTCCGTCGCGCATGGCAAGGCGGCGCGGCATGCGGCCGGCAAGTTCCGTGCTGTGCGTGACGACGAGCATGGTGACTTCCCCGCGCGCGGCGATTGCGAGCAGGATGTCGGCGACACGTGCGGCATTGACCGAGTCGAGATTGCCGGTGGGCTCGTCGGCAAGGAGGATGTCCGGCTTGCCGGCCAGCGCCCGTGCGAGGGCGGCCCGCTGCATTTCCCCGCCGCTGAGCTGGTGCGGAAAATGCGCCGCCCGCTCCTCCAGCCCCACCAACTCCAACATCGCATCCACCCGCGCCGCCGCCACAACCCCCGCCTCCCCGCGCAACAACAACGGCAGCTCGATGTTCTCACGCACCGTCATCGACGGCAGCAGATTGAAAAATTGGAAGACAATGCCCGCCCGGTGCCTGCGGTAATCGGTGAGGGTGCGTTCGTCGGCCTCGTGCAGCGCCGTGTCTCCGACCCACACCCCGCCCGAACTCGGGCGGTCCAGACCCCCGAGAATGTTCAGCAGCGTGCTCTTGCCACAGCCGCTGGGGCCGGTGACCGCCACACACTCCCCACGGGCAATCGCAAGATCAACACCGTCCAACGCGTGCACCCCGCCGGTTTCGTTGGCATATTCGCGGCTGACGGATTTGAATCGGATCATGGCCGACCATGCGCGCATTGCCGCCTCCGATCAAGCGGACTTCCGGGTTCTCGGCGAGGACGACGCATTTCTGGCCGTGGACAAGCCGGCTGGGGTGCTGGTTCACCCGACGCGTCCCGGAGGCCCGCGGACTTTGTGGGACGGTCTGCGCGATCTGCTCGGCTATGAGTTGCTGACCGGCGGGCAGGGGTCGATTATCAACCGCCTCGACCGCGAGACCAGCGGGGTGGTGGTAGTGGCCAAGACGGCGGGCGCGGCGCGTCTCGCGGCGGGCCTCATGGAGAGCCGGGCGGTCCAAAAAGTTTACGAAGCCCTTGTGTTCGGGTGGCCGGAATGGGAGGAGCACGTTGTGGATGCTCCGATCCTGCGTCGGGGCACGGTCGAAGAGTGCTCCGTCTATCTTGAGCGGGCGGCACACCCGCGCGGCGCGCCCTCTTCGACTTCCCTGCGCGTCCTTGCGCGGGGAACCGGCCGGCGGGGAAAATTTGCCCGCATCGAGGCGCGGCCCCACACGGGTCGCACCCACCAAATCCGCGTCCACCTCGCCCATGCGGGCCACCCGGTCCTCGGAGACAAACTCTACGCCACAGGCACGGCCCCCTACCTCGCCTTCATCGCAGCGGGGTGGACGCCACACCTCGAGGAATCCCTTTGGATGCCCCGCCACGCACTCCACTGTCTCTCGATGGAACTCGCGGGACGCCTCTGGCAGGCACCGGTCCCTCCCGATATGGCCGCCTTCCGCGCATGGGAGGACGCACCGCGGGCGTCGTTTCCCGCTTGAGTCGCCGCCGGTCCGCATCTATGGGTTTGTCATGATCGCGCACCGCAACTTCGAGCGTGCCGAGCCGGTGACATGGCTGGGCTCGTTTCCGGTCTACCTTGCGGCCTGCCTTGCCGCCGCCCACGTGGTGACAATGGCCCTCACGGCTTTTGCCATGGCGGCGGCGGGAGCACCCGGCGGAAACCCGTGGCTGGTGCCGTGGATTTTTTCCTGGGAGACCGCGGCCCTCGAGGGGCGCCTTTGGCAGTTTGTCACATACGTGTTTGTGAATCCGCCCAGCCTGTGGGTCGTGATCCAGATTGTACTGCTGGCGGTCTTCGGGACCGAGATCGAGAAGTTTCTCGGGCGGCGTCATTTCCTGGGTTTGTATGCGGCGTTGGTCTTGTCGGGGCCGTTGCTGATGTGTCTGTTGGGTTTGGCGGGGATGGGCGGGGAGTTGTCCGGCGGTTCGTCGGTGCATTTCGGGGTGTTCATGGCTTTTGTGATTCTTTTCCCGCAGGCACCAATTTTTTTCGGGATTCAGGCCCGGTGGATTGCGGCGGCCCTGCTCGGGGTTTACACACTGCAGGGAGTGGCCTCGCGCGCGCTCCTCTCCGTGGGCATCCTCTGGTGGGTCTGCCTCACCGCCCTTGTCTATCTCCGCTGGGAGGCGGTCCTCGCCCTCAAGCCGGAGCCCGGTCCTCCGAAAAAACGCCGGCCCCGCCAGCGTTCCGCCCCGAAATCCGCGCGCGGTGAAAACCTCCACACCTCCATCGACCCGATCCTCGAAAAAATCTCCAGAAAGGGAATCTCAAGCCTCACACGCGAAGAACGCGAGCGGCTGGAAAAAGCGCGTTCCGCGCTCATCGCGAAGGAGAGGAAAGACCCTTGATCACGATGCCGCGACCGCGCAAACCACCCCGGCACTTCGGCGCACACACCCCGCGGAGCTTGCGATGAGCGATGTGTCGCGTTTGGTGGAGATCGTGGCCCGGCTCCGGGCTCCGGACGGTTGTCCGTGGGACCGCGAGCAGACCCACGAAAGCCTGAGAGCGGCCCTCGTCGAGGAATGCTACGAGGCCGTCGAGGCCATCGTCAACGCGGACGATGAAAACCTGCGCGAGGAGCTCGGGGATTTGCTGCTTCATGTGGTCATGCACGCCCACATGGCCGGCGAGCGCCGGGCATTCACCTTTGAGGAGGTCGTCGAAGGCGTTTGCGAGAAACTCGTCCGCCGCCACCCGCATGTCTTCGACTCCGCCGTTGCGGCGGACTCGACCGAAGTCCTCAGGCGTTGGGAACAGATCAAACGGGAGGAAAAGGGCGCGTGCGCATCGATCATGGACGGCCTTGCGACGGCGCTTCCGGCGCTCATGCGCGCCCAGAACGCCCAGAAGAAAGCCGCCCGGGTCGGTTTCGACTGGGGATCGTCGGACGGGGTTTTTGCCAAGATGGAGGAGGAGATTGCCGAGTTGCGGGGCGCGCTCGGGGGGGAGAGTCCGCGGCAGGTCGAGGAGGAATTCGGCGACGTGCTCTTCACGGCGGTGAACCTCGCCCGCCACTTGGGGGTCGATGCCGAAACCTCCCTCGCCTCCGCAACCTCGAAGTTCATCACACGATTCCGCCGCATGGAAGACGTCCTGCTCCGCGAAGGCAAAGCCATCGAGGACTGCCCCGATCTCGAGGCCGCGTGGCAGGCCGCCAAGGAGGAGGACCATGCTCCCTGCGGCTGAGACCCGCCTCGATGTCCTCAACCCCGGCGGGGCGGCTCCGGCCCGCCCGTTTCCAACCGGCGCGGGGCACCCCGGCGAGGGGGGCCACCCGCCGGTCAACTAC
>CAZGNH010000308.1:0-11096 GCA_964527025.1 uncultured Chthoniobacterales bacterium
AGAGCTGCCGCGGGGATTTGGTCGGGCGGATGCTCGGGGGGTTGCCCTTCGAGCCGACGGGGTGCCAGCGCAGGGTGATCGGAGAAATCCGCCGCGATCTGGCCGCGCCGACGCGCATGCACCGCCTCCTGCAGGGCGATGTGGGTTCGGGCAAGACGCTCGTGGCACTTGCCGCGATGCTGCACACCATCGAAGCGGGGCACTCCGCCGCCCTCATGGCGCCCACCCAACTCCTCGCCGACCAGCACCACGCGCATTTCACACGCCTGCTCGAGCCCCTCGGCATCCGCCCTGCCATCCGCACCGCCACCCGCAAAACCTCCGACGCCCCCCTCCTCGAAGCCGGGCCGGGCCTCCTCGTGGGCACCCACGCCCTCCTCCACGACTCCCCGGAAAGCCTCGATGCCGGACTCGTGGTCATCGACGAGCAGCACAAATTCGGCGTCCTCCAGCGCGCCCGCCTCGTGAACCTGCCCAGCCGCCCGGATGTGCTTGTGATGACCGCCACGCCGATCCCCCGCACCATTGCGCAAACCGTCTATGGAGACCTTGATGTTTCGGTGCTCGACGAGAAGCCGTCCGGGCGCGGGACGGTGCGCACGGTTGTGCGTCCCGCTTCGAAGATCGGCGAGGTGGCCGAATTTCTGCGCGGGCACCTTGCGGGGGGCCGACAGGCCTACATTGTCTATGCGCTCATCGATGAATCCGAAAAACTGGCGGCGAAGGCGGCTGCCGCGGAATTTGGCAAGTGGAGCGAGTTGTTGGCGCCGCATGCGGTCGCCCTGCTTCACGGGCGCACGCCGCAGGAGGAGCGCGACCGCGCGATGAACGCCTTCCGCTCGGGCGAAGTCGCGGCTTTGGTCTCGACGACGGTCATCGAAGTCGGGGTCGACGTGCCCAATGCATCGCTCCTGCTGGTGGAAAATGCCGAGCGCTTCGGCCTCGCACAGCTCCACCAACTGCGCGGCCGCATCGGACGCGGCACCGAAAAAAGCTACTGCATCCTCCTCCACGACCCCGCCACAACCCCGGCCGCCACCGAACGCCTCGCCGTCCTCGAATGCACCTCCGACGGCTTCGAGGTCGCCGAGGAGGATCTGCGCCTGCGCGGCCCGGGCAACATCATGGGCACCGCCCAAGCGGGCCTTCCCCCGCTGAAAATCGCCGACCTTGGTGACGACGGGACCGTCATTCGGCACGCCGCTGCGCTTGCGGCGGACGTCCTCGACAGCGATCCCACCTTGCGGGATCCGGCCCACAACCGGCTGCGCGTGGTTGCCGAACGCGCCATGGCCGCGGCCGACTCCGCCCAAGGGTGAGAGTTTTTTCATTCCCCATCCGCGCGGATCTCTGCTAGGTTTTCAACCCGTGATCAGGAACCCGGTTTATTCATTTTTCCACACGCCGGGCACGATTGCCGCGGTTTTTCCGCGCCTGATGCTGGCGGTCCTTTTCTTTTACCACGGGGCAAGCAAGGCCTTCGGGTGGTTTGGGGGGGAGGGGTTTCCCGCCACACTCGAGACAATGACCGGAACAAACGGCTTCGGCATTTCAACCCTTCTGGCCACGGCAGCCGTCGCCACCGAGATCGCCATCGCTCCCCTTTTCCTGCTCGGCCTCTTTACGCGGCTTGCCGCGCTCGCCGCCATCCTCCTCATGGGCGGCGCCCTCTACTTTGTGCACGGCGGAGGCGCCTTCACCGATCTCCAGCTTCCCCTGCTTGTCCTCGCCTCCGGCCTCTGCCTCCTCTTCCTTGGCGGAGGCACCCTCTCGATCGACCGCAGAATCAGCCGCAACCTCCTGCCCGAAGTCGGCACCCGTCTTTCCTATTGATTCCGCGGCCGGTTCGCGGTAGGGTTCCGTGCATTCGCGGGTATAGCTTAATGGCAAAGTTCCTGCCTTCCAAGCAGGCCATGCGGGTTCGATTCCCGCTACCCGCTGAAATGTCTTGACAGGAGGGCCGAAGGCCCGGTATCAAAGAACTGGTTCCTCCCTCGGATGTCGGCACATAAAAACAGTTTAAATCCAAGCAGTGTGCGTTTGAGCGGAAGGGTGCTGGGGCGGATGCTTGAGGAGTTTTCGCGTGCCACGGGGTTGGCGGTTTCGGTCACATTGTATCCCGGGGGAAAGGAGATTGCCCGCGCGGGACCGGACAATCTCTGCTCGCGTTATCATTTGTGCCGTCCGGACCTTGCCGCGCAGTGCGAATTGGCGCGGGAGGAGCTTTTGGGTGTCTTGGGCAATCACTCCGGGGAGATGCCTGTTTTGCAGTGCGGACACGGTCTTGCATACGGAGGGGTATCCGTGGAGTTGGGGAACGGGACGGTGGCGGTGCTCCGGATCGGCCAGGTGTTTTTGGATCCTCCGTGTGAGAAGGCCGGGCGGGCATTTGCAAAGGAGCACGGGTTGGATGTGGGTGGCTACTTGACCGAGATGAAGCGCGTTTCGGTTGTGCCGCGCGAAAAATTCGAGGCGTCACTTTCTCTGCTCAAGAATCTTGCGAACATCATGCTTCTGGAAGCGCGCACAAAGGCGGCCGAGCGGAAAACGCGCGCCGCCGAGGAGCACCTTGCGGGCGTGTTGGGCAACATCCCGGGTGTTGCCTACCGGTGCGGGGTCGAGCGCCCGTGGCGGGCGGATTTTATCAGCGCGGGCTGCGAGGCGCTGACCGGTTACCGCCCGGAGGAATTTTACGGGCCGGAGGGCGTCACCTTGGAGGGACTGATTCACCCTGAAGATTTGGCCCGGGTGGATGAAGATGTGGCGCGAAGCGTCCGTGAGGGCAAGCCGTATGAGATCGAGTATCGTTTGCTGCACCGTGGCGGGCGGAAGGTCTGGGTCTTCGAGCGGGGGATGGCGCACCGCTCCCAATGCGGCAAGCCCGTCTGCCTCTACGGCGTCTATTTGGACATCGGCAAATTGAAAGACACCGAAACAAAATTCCGCAATCTTTCGGATACCATGGCCCACGAGGCGGCCTTCCGCAAAGCCCTTCTTGAAACCCTTCCCATCGGGGTTTTCTACAAAGACGCCGACGGTCGCTACACGGGGTGCAACGCCGTCTTTTCAGAAGTCACCGGGATACCGGCCGAGACCCTTTGTGGAAAACACCCCCGCGATCTCTGGCCGCGGGACTATTCGGGGGTTTACGAGGACAAGGATGCGGAGTTGCTTGCTTCCGGCGGGGTGCAGATTTATCAGGGCAGGGTTCTCGACGCCTCGGGGAACACGCGCGAGGTTCTCTTCAGCAAGCGGACCTTTGAGGACGAGGCGGGACGGGTGACGGGGTTGGTGGGGTGTTCCACGGACATCACAGACCAGATCAGGCGTGAGAAGGAGCTTGAGAGGGCGAAGGCCGAGGCCGAGGCGGCCGTCGAGGCCAAGGCGGCCTTTCTTGCGGCCATGAGCCACGAAATCCGCACCCCGTTGAACGGCATCTGCGGGTTTTCCGAACTGCTGCTCCACAGCGGTCTCGATAACAACCAATACCACCTTGTCGAATCCCTGCAAGGCGCCGCCAACAGCCTCCTTGGCACAATCAACGACATCCTCGATTTCTCGAAACTCGAGGCGGGCCGCGTCGCGATCTCCCACCTTGCGTTCCCGCTTGAGGAGACGGTCCGGGAAGCGGCAGATTTGCTCACACCCCGGGCGGAGGAAAAAGGGATCTCCCTCGAGGTCGGGATCTCACCCGATGTGCCGGCACGGGTGGTCGGCGATCCGATGCGTTTGCGACAAATCCTTCTCAACCTCCTTGGCAATGCCGTGAAGTTCACCAAGCACGGCGGGGTCACACTGCGTGTCGAACGCGAAGACCCTCCCCCGACCATCCGGTTCTCGGTGAGCGACACGGGCATCGGGATTTCCCCTGCCGACCAATTGAAACTCTTCAAACCCTTCGCACAGGCCTCCGCGGAAATATCCCAAAAGTTCGGTGGAACCGGCCTCGGACTGGTCATTTGCCGACAACTGGCCGAACTGATGGGCGGGCGGATCGACTTGATCAGCCGGGAGGGGAAAGGATCGACCTTTGCCGTCCACCTCCCCCTGCCTGCCAATACGACGGGATCGCAGGTGGACCAAGCCACACCAAAGAGACGGACTGCACCCTCTCCGGATTCCATGGCCGCCTCCCACCCTCTGCGCATCCTCCTTGTCGAAGACACCCCCTCGAACCAGGTCCTTACCATGGCCATCCTGAAGAAACTCGGCTATCAACCCACCCTCGCCACCGACGGCAAGCAGGCCCTCGAACTCATCGAAAAATCCCCCTTCGATGTCGTCCTCATGGATCTCCAAATGCTCCCCATGGACGGAATCACCACCACCCTCGCCATCCGTCAGATCCTCCCCCCGCACCAGCAACCCCATATTATCGCCGTCTCCGCCCACGTCTTCGACCATGACCGCATGCGATCCAAGCAGGTCGGCATGAACGCCTTCCTTGCCAAACCCTTCTCGATGCAGGAATTGGTCGAGCTTCTGGAAAAATCTCCGCGCTTGTCCGAGGCCGGCCCCGCTCCCAAAAACCACTGACCAAACCAAGGCCTTCAGAAAAGAAACCGGAGGGACTGCGTGTTTTCATGAAAAAAAGACTTGTGTCCGTTTCCCGGATCGGTAGATTTCGAGGTTCTTTATATCCGCCGCCTCAGGCAGATTTCCATGAACAGCCACCTCTTCGAAGAAGCGTCAAAAATGATTCCCGACACGCAAGTTCTCATCAACATGGTTTCCAAGCGCGTGCGCCAGCTCGGGGCGAGCAGCAGGCCGATGGTTCCGGTCGAGGGGCGCATGGGGTATATGGAAATTGCCCTTGCGGAAATCGCCGGGGGCAAGCTGCAGGTCGCGCCTCCGGAGTCCGGGAAGGAAGGATAGGGCGCGCCGGGTGACCGGCGCCGGCGCATGCGATGTCCGCCGACATAGCCACCAACCGCAAGGCACTGCGGGATTACCATGTGCTCGAGAGGATCGAGGCGGGCATCGAACTGCGGGGCACGGAGGTCAAATCGATCCGCGGGGGATTTGTGCAGTTGCAGGGGGCGTTCGCGCGGGCCGACGGGGGCCAGATGTTTCTCCACGACTGCGATATCAAGCCCTACGCAAAAGCCAGTCACGAGCAGCATGAGCCGCGCCGCCGCCGCCGGCTTCTGCTCCACCGCCACGAGATTGCGCGGCTGGTCGGGGAGACCGAGGTGGCGGGCAGGGCGCTTGTGGTGCTCAGGATGTATTGGAAGAAGGGCCGGGTGAAGGTCGAACTTGGCCTGGGCAAGGGGAAGGCCGCCGTGGACAAGCGCGCCGATCTCAAAAAGCGGGTGCAGCAGCGCGAGACCGAACGCCTGCTCGCCGGACTGGCCCGGCGCAAATAATTAAGCCGGCATCTCCGGAAACGGTCGCGACAAGCCCTTCGGCCAGCTCAGGGCCTTGAGCTTGTCGAAACGGCGCGACCCTCCATTGGAGGGCTCTGGTTGGCACGACATTTTATGGCCGGGTTGATAGCAAGCCGGGTTGGCGGGAACAATCCCCATGGCACCGCCCGCCGTCAGACCCCGGCCAGCGCGAGGATTTCCGCTTCCGCGCGCGCATGGTCGTGGTGGAGGTAGTGGATGGTGTGGAATCCGGCCTGTCTTGCGGCGGCGACATTTTCCGGCATGTCGTCGAGGTAGAGGGTGTCGCCGGGGTTGATGCCGAAGCGGGCGGCGGGCAGGGCGAAGATCGCGGGGTCGGGTTTGAGGAGGCCGGCCTCGTAGGAATAGATGGCATCGCGGAAGAGGCCGAAGACCGGGTAATTGTGTTCGAAGTGGCGACGGTGGATGCTGTTGGTATTGGAGAGCAGGTAGAGGGGCATCGTGGCGGCGAGGTGTTCCGCGAGGGAGAAGAGAGGCGGGTTGGGCTCGAAGATGTCGGCCCAGATGGCAAGGAACTCCGCGTCGGGGCCGCGGTGGTTGAACTCCGGCGCCACACGCAGGAAAAATTCCGCTTCGTCAATGAGCCCCAGCTCGAGATCCCGCTGGGCGGCGGTCACCCGGCCCCGGTCCGGAGGCACGGGCGGCGCATTCGCCGCAACAAGCCGGTCCACCGCCCGCATGTAGTCGAAGGGAAGCAGCACATTGCCAATATCGAAAATCACCGCGCGAACCGCCATCCCGCATCTTGAGCACATAACCCGCCGTCCCGACAACATCCAAACCGCCCTCCTGCCCCGGTGCGCAGGGATCCGGGAGAACGTCTCGGGGATTGCGCCCGGCGGGGGTCGGAGATAAAAAACTTCTGATGAAGGCCCGGTGGTTTGTGCGCGGCGACTTGGACGGGTTTGTCGGCCTGTTTGTCGACAACCTGCTCCAGCTTCTGTTGATCATCACACTGTGCCCGGCGTTGTGCGGGATTCCGGTCGGCGTGGTCACGGCCACGATTCTGCCCGCCGCCGCCCTCTCGGTGCTCGTCGGAAACCTGTTTTATACATGGCAGGCACACAGGCTGGCCGCAAAAACCGGACGCGATGACGTGACGGCCCTGCCTTACGGCATCAACACGGTGAGCCTGATCGCCTTTATCTTCCTGATCATGGCGCCGGTCTGGAGGGAAACCGGCGATGCGGGGCTGGTTTTGCAGGCGGGGGGGTTTGCGTGTTTGCTGAGCGGGCTGATGGAATTGGGGGGTGCCTTTTTGCTGGATCCGCTGCGGCGTTGGGCGCCGCGGGCGGCGCTGCTTTCGGCGCTGGCGGGAGTGGCGATCACGTTTATTGCGATGGGGTTTGCCTTCCAGATTTTTGCGTCGCCGGCGATTGCTCTGGCGCCGATGTTGTTGATTGTGGTGGCGTATGGGGCGGGGATCCGGTTGCCGCTGGGGATTCCGGCCGGTCTGTGTGCGATTGTGCTCGGGGTGGCTGTGGCGTGGGGGCTGAAGGCGTTCGGGCTGCCCTCCTTCGAGCCCTCCGGAGATGTCAACCCGGGGTTGTTTCCCCCCGTGCCACACACGGCGGGCATCGAAGCGTTCCTTGCGTCCGACTTCTGGAAGTTCCTGCCGGTGATTTTTCCGATGGCGCTTTTCAACGTGGTCGGGTCGCTCCAGTCCCTTGAGAGCGCGGAGGCGGCCGGGGACCGGTATGAGACGCGCCCGTCGCTGGCGATGAACGGGGTCGGGAGCATTGTGGCGGGTTTGTTTGGCAGCGCCTTCCCGACGACCATCTATATCGGCCACCCGGGCTGGAAGGCCATGGGAGCGCGGATGGGGTATTCGGCGGTCAACGGATTGGTGGTGGGGGTGCTGTGTTTCACGGGCCTTGCGGCGGCGGTGCTGCGTGTGGTGCCGCTCGAGGCGACCCTCGGTATTTTGATTTGGATCGGGGTTGTGATGGCCGCGCAGGCGTTTCAGGAAACCCCGAAGTCCCATGCGGTGGCCGTGGCCGTCGGGCTCATTCCCGCCCTTGCCGCATGGGCGCTCATGCTTGTCGAGACGGCCCTGCGGGCCGCCGGCTCGACACTCGGGAAAGCCGCCCCGGAATTCGGCGGGGACCTCTTCATCGACGGCCTGATCGCCCTGAACCAGGGGTTTTTGCTCACCAGCATGGGGTTGGCGGCCATCGTCGCATTCTCGATCGACCGGAGGTTCGTCGCCGCATCGGTCTCCGCTTTCACCATGGCCGCCGCATCCGCCACAGGTCTCGTCCACGCCTTCTCTCTCGGCCCCTCGGGACTCGAACCAAAATTCGGATTCATGGCCGCCCCGGAATTTGCCTTCGGGTATGCCGTGACCGGCCTTGCCCTGCTGGCGGTGCGCTTCCTTCAGGGCCGGGGGTAATTGCCGGGATTGACCGCGGGATCACGCGTGGCGCGCGCGGTGGGCGCGGGCGACGGCGACATACTTCACGGCCCAGCGCTTCAAGCCGGCGCGCTCTTCGGGCGTGAGCGCGCGTTTGACCTTGGCGGGAGCACCCATGACCATTGAGCCGGGCGGGATGTGCGTGCCCGGCGTGACGAGGGCTCCGGCGGCCACAAGCGATTCCCTGCCGATGACCGCCCCGTCAAGCACGGTCGCCCGCATGCCGATCAGGCCCTCGTCCTCGACCGTGCAGGCGTGGATGATCGCACCGTGCCCGACCGTGCAATAGTTGCCGACAACCGCCGGGAGGTCGTCGGCAAGGTGAATGATCACCCCATCCTGAATGTTGCTTCCCTCCCCGATGGAAATCGTTTCGATGTCTCCGCGCAGGACCGCCCCGTAAAAGACGCTGCTGTCCGCCGCCAAACGCACATCCCCCATCAGCCGCGCGCACGGCGCCACAAACGCCGCACGCGATGTCCCGGGCTCCCGCGAAAAAAATTTTCCGAGTCGTTCTTCGATGGTCATGCTCCCATTAAATGGCCGGCGGCCGGCGGGCGCACGCAAGAAATTTTATCGACGGGCCCGTTGGCCGGGGGTTGATTTCATAAGGCATGAAGATGTTGCGTATTGGAGTGGTGGGTGCGGGAGCGATTGTGCGCGCGCGGCATGCGCCCGGGTTGTCGGAAATCGGGGGGGTCGGGATCGTGGCCGTCGCCAATGCAACACCCGCAAGCGCACGGGCCTTTTGTGAGGAATTCGCTCCACAGGCGGAGGTCGAGCCCGACTGGGAGAGTCTTGTGGCGCGGGAGGATTTGGACATCATCTGGATCGGGACCGGGCCGTTTTTGCACGAACCGGTGACCGTGGCCGCTTTGCGTGCGGGCAAACATGTGTTTTGCCAGGCACGGATGGCGGGAAATCTCGCGGCGGCGCTGCGGATGCGCGAGGCGGCCCGTGAGCATCCGGAGTTGGTGACGATGCTCTGCCCTCCGCCCCTTGGACTGAGCTCCGATGCTTTCGTGAAATCCCTGCTCGCCGAATACATCGTCGGCGACATCCGCGCGGTCCGCCTGCGAAGCCTCAGCGCGGCCTTCCTCGACCCAACCCAACCCGCCCACTGGCGGCAACGCACCGAAATCAGCGGAAAAAACATCATGGCCCTCGGCATCCACACCGAGGTCCTCCAGCGGTGGATCGGGCGCTTCACGCCGCGCTTCGCCGGAGGGCGGGTTTTCACGCCCGAGCGCGACGGATACCGGATCCGGATTCCCGACCAGCTCGCTGTGCTGGCGGATTTCGAGTGCGGGGCGCAGGGAGTGCTGGAATTCAGCGCGGTGCATGCGGGTCCCCCGGCGGAGATGTTGGAGATCGGGGGGAGCGCGGGAGTGTTGACGGTGGACTTTGCGAATGACCGGATCGTCCGGCTGGGAGGCGGAGCCGCCGAAGAGCTTGTGATTCCATCTGGAATCGAGCGCCCGTGGCGGGTCGAGGCGGACTTCATCGACGCGGTGCGCAATCCGTCGGGGCCTCGCCCGAGTCCGGATTTCGAGGACGGGGTCGCCTACATGGAGGTGGTCGAGCGCGTGTGGGACTTGCTGGGATATTGACCCGGAGGGCCGCACACGTTTTATTGGGTCCATGCCAACCTACGTTTACGAAACCACCGGCAAGACGAAAAAGCGGCGCTACGAAATCCGCCATGGCATCAACGAGGCGCCCCTGAAGCGCCACCCGAAGACCGGCGAGGCCATCCGCCGGGTGATCGCGGGAGGAGCCGGGATCATCACATCCAAGGCGCCCGCTCCGCGCAGGGCGGCACCAACCGGTGCTTCGTGCTGTTGCGGTCCCGGGGGATGCTGCCCCCATTGAGCGCACCGGCAAGCGCGGCGGCTTCTGCGGGCATGAAAACCCTGTGCCGCACGGCATGGATTGCCGCCGTCGTCGTCATGGTCTCCTGCGCCGCACGGGAAACCCCCTCCCCGCCGGAACCCAAGCCCCCGTCCGCGCCCCTTTTTATCCGCGCCCAACAATGGGTCTCGAACGGCCTGCAAAAAATCTTCCCAAAAAAAAAGCGCCCCCCGAAGGCCCGCGAACCCCACTTGTTCGGCGAAATTCGCCAGATCAATGAAGAAAACCGCTTCGTGCTCCTTGACGCATCGAATGTCCCCGCCCGCGTGACGGGCGGCGAGCAGCTCGTCTGCATCGCCGACAAAACCCAGAAGGCCGTCCTGCGGGTTTCTCCCCTGCGCAGCGGGACGTTTTTTATCGCCGACATCGTCTCCGGAACCCCCTCGGTCGGCGACCGGGTCTACAAAATTTCCGACCCGTGAGCGCCGCCGGTCTGCCTTTTGACCAGCTCCGCCTCGACGGGGATCTGCACACCGGTTCCCTCGTGCGCAAACTCTACAGCACCGACGCCTCGGAATTTCAGGAAATGCCCGCCGCCGTGGCCGTCCCGTCCGGTGGGGAGGATATCGCACGGCTCATCGCCTTCGCCAACCGGCACCGCATCGGCCTCATCCCCCGCACGGCGGGCACTTCGCTCGCCGGACAGGTGGTCGGCAATGGGATCGTCGTCGACACGGGCAGGCACATGAACCGCATCCTGTCGATCGATGCGGCCGCCCGCCGTGTTCGCGTGCAGCCGGGTGTCGTCCGCAACGAGCTCAACGCGGCACTTGCTCCCCACGGGTTGATGTTCGGCCCGGAAACATCGACCGCCAACCGGGCGATGATGGGAGGCATGGTCGGCAACAATTCGTGCGGATCCAATTCGCTGGTCTATGGCAGCACGCGCGACCACCTCGTCTCCACCAGCGGATTCCTCAGCGACGGAAGCACCGCCACCTTCGGACCGCTCGAACCCGCGGAATTCGAGGCGAAATGCAACGGCCCCGACTCCCTCGAAACCCGCATTTACCGGACCCTGCGCAACATGCTGGCCGACCCCGTCAACCGCGCCGCCATCACCGACGGGTTCCCGGCTCCCGGCGTCACCCGCCGGAACACCGGTTACGCCCTCGACCTCCTCATGCGGTCTTCCGCCTTTGATCCGTCCTGCGGGGAGCCCTTCAACATGTGCCGCATCCTTGCGGGATCCGAGGGAACGCTGTTTTTCGGGATCGAGTTCGAGCTGCATTGCGTGCCGCTTCCACCCCCGGCGGCGGTCATGTGCGCCCACTTCCGGTCGGTCGGCGAATCCCTCCGCGCCAACCTCGTCGCCCTGCGCCACAACCCGTCCGCCAGCGAGCTCATCGACAAGCACATCCTCGATT
>CAZGNH010000309.1:0-6808 GCA_964527025.1 uncultured Chthoniobacterales bacterium
GCGCCCCCTCGACACCGATCGCGCGGAAACCGTCAATACGCACCGCCGGCCTGCCCTCTGTATCGAAAATTTCAATGGATCCCTCGAGCAAGTCCTCGGTGGCGAGGCAAGCGCGGGCGGAAACATGCACCGTGGGGCCGGGGGAGCGGAGGAAGGTGATGCGGTCGAAGCGCACGGGAAGCCGGAGGCCGGCGTTTCTGCCCTCGATGGTGGCGGCTCCGGCGGAGAAGACATGCAGGGCGCCGTCGAAGATGACCGGGTGGAGGGGAAATTCCCCGGTGCGGCGGGCGGCGGCCTCCGAGAGGCAAACCCGGCCGCACGATTCTCCTGATGAGGCAGACAGCTCGCGCATCGGGCGGAACTCCTCCCCGTAGCGCAGTCCCATGTCCGAGAGGTGTTCGTAAAACGCGCCCGGTGACGACGCCTCGAGACCGTCGGTCCGCGCGGCTTCCCACGAAGACGACGCAAACCGCGACTCCGTGCGCTCGCTCCGCAGGGAACCCACCACGTGCAGTCCCCAGGATGAGCCTCCTTCGAAGCGGCTTTGAATCGAGAACGTGCGGCCCTCCGCGTCGCACGCCAGTTCGAGGAGCAAACCGTCGGTCACATCCGGAAGGATGAGCGGTCTGCGGATTTCGAAGTCTTCGATCACAAACGGCTTTCCCTCGAAGAGGGAGAGGCCGGCCTCGGCGGCCATGGCAACGAAGCCCGCGGCGGGAAAGATGGTGAGGTCTTCGACCCGGTGGTCTTTCAAGAACGCCATGTGGCGGGCATCCAGCCGCACAAGCCACGCGGGCGACGCCCGCGGCAATCGCACATCCAAAAACCCGCGCCCTCCCGGAGCCAGGCGCCCATCGTGCATCTCACGGCTCTCACTCCACCACCGGTTCCTCTCCCACGCATACGCCGGCAGATCCAGCAGCCGCCTTGAGGGGGTCATCGCCTTGAATTCCAGTCCGACGCCCGCAAGGTGAAGGTCCATCGCCGTATCGAGCAGCGACCCGTGCTCGCTTTCGCGCCGCATCGATGCAAAGACAGCGCGTTCGGCGCCGAGGCACTCCTTGACCGACCGGACGAGGGCCGGGTGGGATCCGATCTCGAGCCAGACATCAATCTCTGTTCCGGCCATGTTTTCGAGGGCGGGGGCGAAACGCACCGGGTCGGTCACACCACGCACCCAATGCCCTGCGTCGAAAGAGGAGCCCTCCAGCCTGCCGCCCGTGACCGTGCTGAAGACCGGGATGGTTCCCTGCGCGGGGGCGACCTCCCCGAGGGCACCGGCAAACGCATCGGCCGAGGCCTGCATCATCGGGTGGTGGAACGGGTAGTCCACCTTGAGGAAGCGCGCGAAGATTTCGCGCGACTCGAGCTCCGCGGCAATGCGCTCAAGGGAGTCTCTTTTGCCGGCGAGGGTGAGGGACCGGGGCGCATTGAACGCCGCAATGGCGACCGACTCGTCGTGCCGCGCGATCACTGCCAGCGCCTCCCCGGCATCCATGCCGACCGCAAGCATCGTCCCCCCTTCGGGCATGTGCTCGTCCATGCACCGGCCGCGCAGCACGATGACCCGCGCCGCCTCCTCGAGGGTCAAAATCCCCGCCACGCACGCAGCCGCCACCTCGCCGACACTGTGTCCCATCGCCGCCGATGGCAAAACCCCCCACGACTTCCAAAGCGCCGCCAACCCCATCTGCATCGCAAAGATCGCCGGTTGCGAAATCTCCGTCCGGTGCATTCGCGAGGTTTCCTCCGGACGGGCCAGCTCCTCGAGCAAACAGAACCCGGCCCACGGGCGCATCGCCTCCGCACAGGCCGCAATCATGTCGCGAAAAACCGGCTCGGTCCGCATGAGCCCGGCCCCCATCCGCGGGCTCTGGGTGCCCTGCCCGCTCATCACAAACCCGATCCGTGCCGCACGCTCCCTGCGCGGCGCAAAGGAAGCCCGCGCTTTTGCGGGAGAATTGTCCGCCGCAAAGGCCGCAAGTTCATCCGCGGCTTCTTCGGGGGAGCCGGCCGTGAAAGCGAGGCGGTGCGCGTGGTGGTTGCGCCGCGCGCCGAGTGTGTAAGTCAGGTCGGGCAGCAGAGGGGAGCTGCCATTGGATTGGGCGTGGTCCGCGATCCACGTGCCAAGGCGCGAGGCGCAGGAACGCAGGGCACTTTCGGAACGCGCCGACACAACCACCGGCCACACGCCGTCCCCATCGCCTTCCAAGGTGGCCGGGCCATCCGGCTGCGGTCCATCCTTTGCCGGCGGTCCGGCGAGGATGACATGGGCGTTGGCCCCCCCGAAGCCGAACGAATTGACGCCGGCGACGCGCCTTGCTCCATTGCCCGGGAACGGTTCCAGATCGACCGGGATGCGCAGGTTGAGCTTTTGGAAGTCGATGTGGGGGTTTGGAGTTTGGAAGTGGAGGCTGCCGGGGATTTTGCCGTGTTTGAGGACGAGGGCCGCCTTGATGAGGCCGGCGATTCCGGAAGCCGTTTCAAGGTGGCCGAGATTGGTTTTGACCGACCCGACCAGCAGGGGCGACCCGGGCGGGCGTCCCTCACAGAGCGCCCCGGCAAGCGCATGGGCCTCGATCGGGTCGCCGACCGCCGTCCCGGTCCCGTGCGCCTCGACAAAAGCCATCTCAAGGGGATCGATCCCGGCATCGCGGCATGCATCACGCACAAGACGCTCCTGGGCCTGCGGGCATGGCAGCGAAATGCCGTTCGTGTGGCCGTCCTGGTTGACCGACGACCCGAGGATGACCGCATGGATGGGATCGCCGTCGGCAAGGGCGTCACCAAGGCGCTTCAAGAGCACCATGGCGGCCCCTTCCCCGCGCACAAACCCGTCCGCCGAGGCATCGAACGCCCTGCATTTCCCAGTCGGCGAAAGCATCCCGGCCTGGGAGAAACCGATGAACCCGTCCGGCCCGATCATGACGGTCACCCCGCCGGCCATCGCCGACGCACAACGGCCCGCCAGCAGGTGGTCGCAGGCCACATGCACCGCCGTCAGCGCCGACGAACACGCGGTGTCCATGGCAATACTGGGCCCGCCCAGATTCAGACAATAGGAGATGCGGTTGGCGGCGATGCTGTGCGCGGTTCCGGTGGGTGAATGTGGGCTGATGGCCGCGCGGTCCGACGGCGTGTGCTGGATGCCCTGATAATCATTGTGGGACACGCCGACAAAGACCCCCATGTCGGTCCCGTTCTCAAAATCCAGAACCATGCCGGCGTCCTCGATGGCCTCCCACGCGGTTTCCAGAAGCAGACGCTGCTGCGGATCAATGTAGGGCGCCTCCCGCGGTGAAATCCCGAAAAATTGCGGGTCAAACAAATCGATCGTCTCAAGAAACCCGCCCGCCTTGGCAACCGTCTTGCCGGATATCCCCGGCTCGGGATCGTAAAAACGCTCCGCATTCCAACGGTCCGCCGGCACCTCGACCACCCCATCGCGCCGCTCGACCAACAGCCTCCAGAACGAAGCCGCATCGTCCGCGCCCCCCGGAAAGCGCATCCCCATGCCAATGATTGCGATGGGCTCCCTGCTCAAGGGAGGCAGGGCGCGGGAGTGTGTGTCGGCGGGCATGCTCTGAATTTCTTGGCGCAAAAGGTTATACGGTAGTGGCTCCGTTGACGCGCCTCAACATCTTTTGCGCTTATCCTTGGAGGGCGGCGCTGGGGGAGAGACGTGATCCGCGCCATGCGGGGTAGAGGCCGCTGGCGAGGCCGACGATGACGGCGATGGAGATCGCCTGGGCGACGAGGCCCCAGCTCAGGTCGGGTTCGAGGAGGCCGCGCACTTCGGGCAGGGTGCCGAGGATGGCGAGGGTGGCGGCGCCGAGGCCGACGCCGAGGATGCCTCCGAGGATGCCGAGGACGGCGGCCTCGGCGAGGATCAGGCCGAGGATCATGCGCTGCCTCCACCCGAGGGCGAGGAGGATGCCGATCTCGTGCGTGCGTTCGAAGACGGTCATGAGCATCGTGTTCATCACGCCGAAAATTCCGACGATGATGGCGAGCAGGGATGTGCTCCAGCTCATTGCCCGCGCAATTTTGTAACCCTGGCTGGTGCCGACGACTTCCGAGGAGCGGACGGCGCGCAGGAACGGGCGGGCCGCCTCGATGCGGCGGCAGAGGGCGTCAATCCGCCCGGCGTCGGCACCGGGGGGCACGCGGATATCGATGAAATTGACACGTTCTTCGTAACCGGAGGCGCGTTGGAAGAGGGGCAGGGAGAGGATCACCGCGCCGTTTTCGACCAGCGAGTGGCCGTCGACGATGCCCGCGACGGTGAATTCCTCCAGCTCGATCTGGATCGGGTCGCCGACGTCTTTGCGCAGCATTTCGGCCGCCATCGTCCCGAGCACAACCACGGGGTCCTCTCCATCGCGGGGCATCCGCCCCCGCACAAGATCGAGCTTCTCCCACGTGAATCCCCCCCACTCCCGCCCGGAGACCATGATCATCGGGGCGTCCTCGACACTGAGCATCTGCATGAGGACCGACGTGGCCTGCTCCACATCGGGCATGGCCGCGATTTCGCCGAGGATTGCCTCGTCGAAGGCCTTGGGCATGAGGCCTCCCTCCATGTTGCTGACAATCACGTCGATGCCGATCACATCGAGCTGTTTGACGATGCCTTTTTCGTAGCCCGAGGCCATGCCGACGAGGGCGACGACGGCGGCGATGCCGATGGCGATGCCCGCGATGGTCAGGATGGTCCGCAGGGGGCGGCGCCCGAGGTCGCGCAGGATGATGGTCAGGAAGGTCATGGCGCGGCGGAGTCCGAGACGATGCGTCCGTCTTTCATCGAGAGGGTGCGCGGGGCGCGTGCTGCGATTTCGTGGTCGTGGGTGACCAGCACAAGGGTCGTGTGGTGCTCGCGCTGGAGGCGGCACAGGAGTTCCATCACATGCGCCGCGTTTTCGCTGTCGAGGTTGCCGGTCGGCTCGTCCGCGAGCAGAACGCGCGGGCGGTTTGCAAGGCTGCGCGCGATGGCCGCGCGCTGGCGCTCCCCCCCCGAGAGTTTCACCGGCAAATGGTCGCGCCGGTGGTCGAGTCCGACGGCCTGCAACAATTGCTCCGCGCGGGCGACCCGTCCGGCAACCGGAACCCCGAGCCCGAACATGGGAATCTGCACGTTTTCGGTGACGGTGAAAGTCGTCAGCAGGTGGAAGGCCTGAAAAATGAAGCCGATTTCGCGGGCGCGGAAGCCGGCGGGGTCGGGCAGGGCGGCCATGTCGGATCCGCAGAATTTGAGAGTTCCGGCCGACGGCGAGTCGAGCAGCCCGAGCATGTTGAGCAGGGTGGTTTTGCCCGATCCGCTGGGGCCGACGAGGGCGACGAATTCACCTTCGGCGATCGTGAAATCCACACCCCGCAGGGCCGCAACCCGGCCGTCATCGAATTCCCTTTTTACTCCCGAGGCCTCGAAGATGGATGGAGGGGCGTTCGACATTGCGTGAAGGGCGGATCAGTGGTCGGTGGCGGCGGTGTCCCACTGGCGGCCGACGCGGGGATCCGGCAGGCACCGCAGGAGGTCAACGAAGGCCGCGCGGTAGCTGGGGAAGGGGGGGATGTCCCCGTCTTCCGCGGCTTCGAGCAGGGCGGTGTGTGCGGGGATCTGCGTGTGGGGCAGGGAATTTTTGATGTGGTGGATGCCGTGGAGGGGTTCGTGGAGCAGTGTGAGGGAGACGAGCTTGCCTGCGAACGAGTCGGCGACGATGCTGCGTGTTGCGCTGCGCGCCGAGTGGCCGCTGAGCCCGACATGCTCGATATATTTCCTCCAGCTCTGCAGGTTTCCGGCAATGAACGCGGGCAGAAAGTAGTTGAAAAGCAAAAATGCCCAGAGTCCGAACCACGCGGTCACGGCAAAGATGCCTGCCCAGAACACGGCCATGAATAGCAACTCCGCCCAAATGCGTGACCTGACCTTTTTGTTTGAGACGGGCGAGTGGCGCCGGAAGAAGACTCTCCAGAAGAGGAACGGTGTGTAGAAGAGCCCGAAGTTGAGTTCGAGGAATGCGGCAAGGCGGCGGGCAGGGCGCGCGATGCGGGTATCCACGAACGGCCAAAGCTCGACATCCTTCTCCGTGGCAAGGTGTACATGATGCTTTTGGTGCAGGGCACGGTAGAGGGTGAAGCTCGTCAAACTCATGGTGCCGATCAGGATCCCGTCGATTTCGTTGAGCAGGCGGTTTTTTCTGAGGAGCCCGTGGGCCGCTTCATGAAAGGCAATGAGCCACCCGTGCATGAAATGGCTCACGACGAGGACAAGGAGCACCGACGCCCAGATCCACCCTTTGTAAACACAAAAGGCAAGAAGGCCCTGGGACAGGAAAAAACACGCGGCCACCATGGGGAACGCAGCGCGGGCGGTCCAGGGAATGAACGGGGCAATTTCGCCCAGATCCGGGGCATTGGTGCCCGGCGGGAGCGGTGTCTTTCCAACGGGAATTGGATGGGTCATGGTTGAGGAATTGGATCGGCGGTTTTTTGTGTGCCGGCGGGCAAGCGACAGTTCCCTTCCAGAACCGCGTGGAAGGCCTTTTCGAGGTCTTCACAATCCCGTTGCGTCACGAATGGCGGGCGGTGAAGCCACACCGACTCGAGAGCGTCGCCATCCTCGGTCAGTTCGCAGGCAATGTCAAAGCGCGAGGTGCCGGTTGCGAGGGTGCGCAGGCGGGTCGGGATGCCCGGCAATTCGATATCGGGCACCGGGTGGTTTTGGAGGGCGAAGCGGACGTCGAAGATCTGGTGGCGGGCTGGCACGGCGGGTGGGGGGATGGCGGCGGCGAGTTCGGCGAAGGGCATG
>CAZGNH010000310.1:0-1546 GCA_964527025.1 uncultured Chthoniobacterales bacterium
TGGGATCACGTATGTCGCGTTGGACCTGCAGCTTGGCAAACGGGTGGCCATCAAGGAACTCCTGCCCGATTCGATTGCCACGCGAATCGAGGGTTCGACAGTCGTGCCGCACAGCGCCTCGATGCAGGAGAACTGGGAATGGGCCCGCGAGCGGTTCCTTGACGAGGCCCGCATCTTGGCCGGGTTTTCCCACCCGGCCATCGTCGGTGTCCACAGGCTCATCGAGGCCAACGGGACCGTCTATATGGTCATGGACTACGTCGAAGGCGAGAGTTACGAGGCACGGCTCCGTCGGGTTGGCCGCATCCCCGACCAAACAGGGCTGATGGAGGTGATTGCGCCCATTTTACGCGGTCTGCATGAGGTGCACAGCACGGGGTTGATCCACCGCGATATCAAGACGGAGAACATACTCATCAACCGCCACGGACAACCCGTGCTCCTTGATTTTGGATCAGCCCGGTCTGCGGTGGGGGCAACCATGACGATGACCAGCATTGTCACCCATGGTTACTCACCTATCGAGCAATACCAGACAAAGGGGAAAATGGGCCCATGGACGGACATTTACGCGCTCGGCGCGGTCATGTGCCGGGCAATAACGGGTGAGAAACCGCCAGTGGCATCGGATCGAATTGTGGAGGATGACTTCATCTGGCTGTCGAATCGCGGACTCGCGGGATTTGACAAAAAGTTGCTTGCCGCTATTGACTGGTCGCTGCGGGTGCGCTCCGAGGATAGGCCGCAACAGATCGCCGACTGGGAGGCGCATTTGCAGTCCACTGGTTTTGATGGCCCCATAAAACCAGAACCGGTGGTCCAAAGCACCGGGGAAAATACGGATGCGGCAATGCCGCCCAAACCAAGTGGAAGCGGCTCACAGCCGCGGAGGCAACAAACAGACAAAAATCATCGCTCCACCGTTATCGGAGTGATAGCTGGGTTTGCCGTGCTTGCTTTCGTTGCAGTGGGGATCGCAGTTTTCCAAGCAAATGAAAACGAGAAAAGGGTGGCCGCAGCAGCACAGAAAGCGGAGGCCGACCGTCAGGAGGCGGCCCGACAGGAGGTAGCCCGGCAGGAGGCGGCCCGACAGGAGGCGGCTGCCTTGAAAAAAGCCGAAGAAGAAAAAATGGAAGCGTTGAAAAAAGCCACGAAGGAATCGCCGTATGAAAACAGCCTTGGGATGAAATTTGTGCCGGTGGCTGGCACGGACGTGTTCTTCTCAATTTGGCATACGCGGGTGAAGGATTTCCGGGCATATGCGGAGTCTGCCGGGTATCGGCAGGAGGGAGGGATCTATGTATGGGATGGGTCGAAGTGGGGGCTGGATGCAGGGACGAGTTGGGAGAGGCCCGGGTTTGCACAGGGGGCTGACCACCCGGTGGTTGGTGTGAGCTGGTTGGAAGCGCAGGCGTTCTGCGCGTGGCTCACGAAGAAAGAACGGGCAGAGGGGAAGATTGGCAAAGAGGATGCCTATCGGTTGCCGACCGATGCCCAGTGGAGCGTGGCGGTGGGAAGCGGGAAATACCCGTGGGGGAATGAGTGG
>CAZGNH010000311.1:0-2109 GCA_964527025.1 uncultured Chthoniobacterales bacterium
TGGCAAGAGCCTTGATGCCCGCGGAAATTTCCGCCACCTCGACCTGCCGGTTGTCCTGGCCGCGCCGCGAACCCGAGCGCAGCAACTGGAGGTAATCAATGACAATCAAATCCACGCCGTGCCGGCTCTTGAGCCGCCGGGCCCGCGCCCGCAAATCGAGAATTTCGAGCGCCGGCGTGTCATCAATATACATTTTGCATTCCGAAAGCTCCTGCGTGGCGTCCACCAGATTGCGCATGGTGTGCTTCGGAGCCATCTGCTTGCGCACCTTCTTCAAATCGACCCGGGCGCGGGAGCAGAGCATCCGCTGCACAAGCTGCTGCGTGCTCATCTCCAGACTGAACACCGCCACGCTCTTGCGCGCCCCCATCGCCACATGCTCGGCAATGTTCATCGCCAACGCCGTCTTGCCCATCGACGGACGCGCCGCAATCACCACCATCTCCCCGTTGTGCAAACCATCCGTCAACTCGTCAATGCCCGCAAACCCCGTCGCCAACCCCGAGATCTCCCCGCGGCTGTTGAAAATTTTCTCGATCCGCTCCACCGCCTGCATCGTCAAGGCGCGCATGTCCGGCGCCACCTGCCCGAGCCGCTCGTCGTTGATCGATAAAATCCTCTGCTCGACCTGGTCGAGCAGTTGGTTCACCTCCCCCTGCTCCTCATAGGCCCGCGCCGAAAATTCCCCGCACGTCGAAATGATCCTCCGCAGCAGGTGCTTCTCGCGCAGAATATCCACATAATACTCCGCGTTGGACGCCGTCGGCACAAAGGTGAACAACTCGGCAATGGCCGCCGCACCCCCGGCCTCCTCAAGGCGCTTGTAATCTTCGAGATATTGCGTGATCGAAATCAGGTCGACGGGCTTGCCGGCATCGTGCATTTCCCTTGAGGCCTGGTAGACGAGCCCATGGGCCGGAAGGTGAAAATGGTCGTGGGCGATGCCCCGTTCGATGCAGAAATCGATGACCCTGTTCGGGTCGAGGAGGATGGATCCGAGAACGCCTTTTTCCGCGTCGAGACTCGATGGCAAAGACCGGTGAATATCCGGTAAATAAGTCCGCGGTTTTTGCGAAAAACCGTCCTTTTTGACCGCCTCCTGCGGGGTTTTTGGTGGTGGCTTGGTGTCTGGTTTGACGGAAGCCGTGGAGGATCGGGGCATGGGGATCGCTTGGGCCGGGTGGGGAGGGAGCCTCAGGCGGATTTTTTCTTACGGTAGGTTTTTTTGGGTTCGGTGGTTTCTTCGGATTCCGTGGCGTCCTCTATGGGTGTTTGTGGGGAGGCGATTTTGATGGTGAGGGTGGCGGATACGTCGGGGTGGAGGCGGACGGAGATTTGGCGGGGGCCGGTTTCTTTGATGGGTTTGTCGAGTTCGACGGCGTGGCGGGCGAGGTCGAGGCCGGGCATTTCTGCGATGAGGCGGTCGTGGATGTCCTTGGCGGTGACCGATCCGAAAGCTTTTCCGGACTCGCCGGTTTCGAGGGTGAAGGAGATTTTGAGTTTGCCGATTTTGGCGGCGAGTTCTTCGGCGGCGGTGACCTCGCGGGCTTCGCGTTCGGCGCGTTTGGCTTTGAGGCTGTTGACGCGGCGGAGGGCGGACGGGTTGAGTTCGAGGGCCTTGCCGCGCGGGATGAGGAAGTTGCGGGCGTAGCCGCGGCGGACTTTGACGATATCGGCTTCGGCGCCGAGGTTGGTGACGCTTTCGGTGAGGAGGATTTGGGTGGTGGCCATGCGGGTCGGATCGGTTGTTTTCGGCGGGGAGAGCAACCGTAGCGGGAGCCGCGGCGGAGTCAAGGCGATAAAAAGTTTTTTTGTGGAGGCAGGGGT
Organism: uncultured Chthoniobacterales bacterium; assembly: GCA_964527025.1. Lineage (GTDB taxonomy): Bacteria > Verrucomicrobiota > Verrucomicrobiia > Chthoniobacterales > Terrimicrobiaceae > CAZGNH01. The sequence goes on from CAZGNH010000311.1 coordinate 1,828, forward strand.
CCGATGGGGTACAATTTGCGGGATGGTCGCCTTGGTTTTTGACGAGAGGTATGCGTTGCACGGGACGGCACCGGGGCATCCGGAGTCGCCGGAGCGCATTGCGGCGTTGCGTCCGGTGTTTGCCGGCGGGGGGGGCGGGTGGCTGCGGATCGAGCCGCGGGCGGCGGAGATCGGGGATTTGTTGTTGTGCCATGGGGAGGGCTATGTGACGGGGGTGCTCGAGGCGATCGACGGGGGTGCAACGGAGCTGGCCGGGGGGGATGTGAGTGTGGGGGCGCGTTC
>CAZGNH010000312.1:0-6706 GCA_964527025.1 uncultured Chthoniobacterales bacterium
GGGCCTGGATGGCGGGGCCGCGTCCGGCACGTGCGGCTTCGCGGTTTTTCTTGCGGGCTTTGTCGGCTTCGATTTCGGCCTTGCGGGATTTCAGGTTGAGGGTGACCCTGTTTTCCTCGAGGCGTTCGGCGAGGCGTGCCGCGTCCTCGATGATGTAGGCAAATTCCGGGTCGTTGGCGACGCGCGCGGCCGAGCGTTCGCGCAGTTCGTCGAGGAAGAGGGGGGTTGCGGCCATGGCGTCGACGATTTTAACCGGGGCCACTTCGTCGTAGGGGAGCCGGTTATTGAGCGAGCCCTCGCCGATTTCCGGGTTGTCGGTCAGGGACGGCAGGATGATGTCGGATTCGACGCCGGTGAGCTGGGTCGAGCCTCCTTTGACCCGGTAAAATTTTTGGATGGTGAGTTTGACGGCTCCGGCGTCCGACTTTGAGAAGCTGAAGGGCATCATCAGGCGGTCGAGTTCGAGCACGGTCTGGACGGTGCCCTTGCCGAAACTGCGTTCGTCGCCGACGACCACCGCGCGCCCGTAATCCTGGAGGGCCGCGGAAAAAATTTCGCTGGCCGAGGCGCTCAGGCGGTTCATGAGGACCACCAGCGGGCCCTCGTAGGCGACCGAGGGATCGGTGTCCTGCGAGACGGTGATTTTTCCGTTGGCGTCCTTGGATTGGACGACGGGTCCGCGCGGGATGAAGAGGCCTGTGAGGTTGATGGCCTCCTCGAGGGATCCGCCTCCGTCGCGGCGCAGGTCGATCACGAGTCCCTCGATGCCTTCGTGTTTGAGGCGTTGGAGGAGGAGGGCGACATCGGTCGTGGTGCTTTTGGCCGTCTGGCTGCGGTTGTTCATGTCCGAGTAGAATGCGGGCAGGGTGATCCACCCGATGCGTGTGGACGATCCGTCCGGGTTGGTCACATCAAGCAATTCGGCCTTGGCCTCCTGTTCCTTGAGGTCGACCTTGTCGCGGCGGATTTCGATCACGTTGCGTTCGGCGGGATCGGTTGCGGAGGAGGGCAGAACCAGCAGGCGGACGAGGGTTCCCTTCTTGCCGCGGATTTTTTCGACGACCCGGTCGAGCCGCATGTCGACGACATCCTCGAATTCCCCGTCCCCTTGGGCGACGGCCACGATGCGGTCGTTGACCTGCAGGCGCCCGTCCCGGTCGGCCGGACCGCCGGGCACCACCTCCATCACCTTTGCATAGCCGTCTTCGGACTTCAAAACCGCCCCCACTCCCACCAGCGAAAGCCCCATCGAAATCCGGAAATTCTCCATGTCCGCCGCGCTCAAATACTCGGAATGCGGATCGTAACTCTGCGCAAGGGCGCTCAAAAACATTTTGACGACATCCTCGTCCTCCATCTCACGCACGTTGCGCAGGACTTGGTCGTAGCGTCGTGTGACGGCTTCTTCGGGGGTCCGCGTGCGGAACTCGTTGAGGGTTTCCTTGAGCAGTTCCGCCTCGATGATGTCGGCCCAGAGGCGGTCGGCTTCCGCCTCGTTTTCCGGCCACGGGGCTTTCTGGCGGTTCATGGCAACCGAGCGGTTGCTGTTGAAGGTGGATCCCTTCTTGATGATCTGCGCGGTTTTGGCGGCGCGGGCCTCGACGCGCTGGCGGTAGCGGTCGAAAATCTCACGGGCCGGCTCGAGATTGCCCGCGAGGATGGCCTCGTCGAGGGTCGTCGCATAGTTTTCGGTGAATTCGTCGATGTCCGCCTTGAGAAAGTAGAGGCGGTTGTAATCCAGATTCGACAGGTAGGTCTCCAGAAGCCGGCGCGACATGTCGTCATCGAGGGGAGACCTCGAGTAATGGCCTTTTTCAAGCCACCGGGCGACCGTGATCGCCACCTGGCCGGGGTCGGCCGCACCCTGCCCGAAGCCCCCCGAACACACCACGCCGGCGGCAACCAACGGGCCAAGAAATCGCATCATCACGGACTTTTTCATCGCTGAGTTGGACACCGTCGCAGACAGGACGTTGAATTGCAAATCCTCAGGGCGGTGTTTTTCTTCCGCCAAGCTGTTCCGCGTGCCCCTGTGCGGGACGCGTCGTGATTGCGTCGAAATTCTTACAATCCGGCCATTGAGCCCGTGTCGGCATCCGGCAAGAATGGATGCCAACATCGGAGTTCAAAATGCCTTTCACCTTGAGACCAAGACAGCCATCCGACCTTTCAGGCCAGCCGGGGGAACATCCACCCAAGAAGGTTCCCGTGCGTCCGAGCCGTGAGAACATGGTTGTCCGCAAATATAAGGAGTGGAGTGCCGATCCGGCTTCCGGGCCTCCGCCGAAACCCCGTGAGAGGCGTCCGTCAGGGCGTGTGGCACCCATGTTTGCCGGGGTGCTGTTTTTGGCTGTGGTTGTGGCTGCCAGTTTCTGGGCGGGCCGGGAATCGGTTTCGCGCGCACCGGTGGCGGATCCCGGTTTGGGAACGCCGGTGCGGGAGGTGGCCTTTTTGCCCGCGGAGGTTCTCGATGCCCTTGATGAGGCGATGGCCCGGATGCGCTCCGGAGATGGTGGGGAGGCGCTCGGCATGCTCAAACGCCTTGTCGGGGAGCACCCGGAGGTTGCCTCGCTGCACTATGCGATGGCTCTTGCGGCAATCAATGCCGGGGATTTGTCGGCAGCCACCTCCATGGCCGGGGAGTCGGTCAAGCGTGGTCAAAAGGTCTCCGATGCCCTTGCCCTGCTTGCGGTGCTCGACCGGGAAAAAGCGCGTGAGGGCATCCCGTCCATTGCACCTCCCGAGGAAAGCGCCCAATCGCACCTCGAACACGCCATCGCCGCCGACCCGCTCAACCCGCGCCCGCGCATCGAAATCGCCGACGCTCTCCGCAAACGCGGCCAGATCGGGCAGGCCGCCGGACACCTCCGCGCCGCTCTCAATCTCATGGAACCCGTGGACGGACGTCTCGTCGCCGAAGCCACCCTCTCGATCCTCGAAATGGAACAGGATGGAGACATCTCTGGACGCCCGCGCATCGCAACCCTCCTCGCCCATGCCACCCAAGCCGCTCGTGCGGGAGACGGTCTCAGCGCCGGATCCCTCCTCGCAGAACTTGAATCCCTCCTCGCCCCGGAAACCTTCGCCTACCTTGTCGGCGACCCAAGCCTCCGCGAGCATGCGCACCTTGATGGTGTGAGCGCCTACATGGACCGAAGGAAACCCTGAAGGGGCTCCCTCCCGCACATTTTTCCTGTTCCGCAGGGTCCGCTCGTGCGCATATGTTCGCGTATGGCCTTCCGTGCGATCATCCTCCGTGTGTTGAAACCGGCGACCCGCGGGGCGCTCGAACTCGTCCTGCCGGACGGGGAGATCCGCCGTTTCGGGGGCCTCTCCAAATCCTGTGTCGCCCGGATCGAAGTCCGCTCGGAAAATTTTTTCCGGCGCAGTGTCCTCTTCGGAGCAATCGGCTTCGCGGAAAGTTACATGGCCGGCGAATGGGACTCGCCCGACCTGACGGCCGTCATCGCCTTCTTCATCCTCAATGCCGGAGAATCTCCCGCCCTCGAAAAGCCCGGAGGCCGCCGCTCCCCGCTTCTCGGCCTCCTCGCCGCCTACAACAAATTCCTCCACGCCCGCCGGCCCAACAGCCCGCTGAAAAGCCGGGACAACATCCGCGACCATTACGACCTGAGCAACGCCTTCTTCGCCCTCTGGCTCGACCCGGGGATGACGTATTCAAGCGCGTGGTTCGACCCTCCGGATCTGCCGATCGAGGAGGCCCAGACAAAAAAATACGATATGCTGTGCCGGCGGCTGCGGCTCGGTCCCGGGGACCATGTGCTTGAGATCGGGACCGGGTGGGGCGGGTTCTGTCTTCATGCCGCCGGGCGTTTCGGATGCCGGGTGACGACGACCACCATTTCCGAAGAGCAATTTGCGGTGGCTGCCGACCGGGTGAAAATGGCCGGGCTTGACGGCCGCGTGACGGTTTTGCTTGAGGACTATCGCGGCTTGCGCGGGCGCTTTGACAAGATCGCTTCGATCGAGATGCTCGAAGCGGTCGGCGACGCGTACGTGGATGGATTTTTCCGAACGTGTTCGGAGTTGATTGCACCGCACGGCCTGTTGGGGCTTCAGGCAATCCTTTGTCCCGACCAGCAATACGATGTGCTCCGGCGCGGTGTCGACTTCATCCAAAAGCACATTTTTCCCGGGTCGCTTCTGATGAGCAACCTGCGCATCCTCGAGGCCACCGCGCGCACCCCGGCCCTCAACCTTTTCGGATACGAGGACATGGCCCCGCACTACGCCAAAACCCTGCGGCTCTGGCGCGAAACCTTCGAGACAAAGCTCGGGGACGTGCGCGCCCTTGGTTTCGACGAGCCGTTCATCCGCAAGTGGCGCTATTACCTCGCCTATTGCGAAGCGGCCTTTGCCACGCGTTTTATCACCGTCGCCCAGATGGTTTTCACCAAGACTGGAAACCTTGCGCTCAATGTGGATTCGCCGGTTGCGGACCTGCGCCTTGCGCTGCCCGCGCGGTGAGCTTTTGGTTTTTGGCGGGCGCATCGACGGGGCTCGTTGTGCTGATGATGGCGGGTGTGTGGGTGGCTTCGCGGCATCTGGACAATGCGGGCTGGGTCGATGTGGCATGGGCGTATTCCTTCACCATTGTCGTGGCGGTGGCGGTGTTGTGCGGTGAGGCGCCTCCTGTGCGCGGGTTGCTCCTCGGTGCGATGGTGGCTGTTTGGAGCCTGCGCCTCGGGACCCACCTTGCCGTGCGCGTCGCCCGCCACCACCCGAAGGAGGACTCCCGCTACGCCGACCTCCGGAAGATCTATCCCAAGGCCCCGTGGGTCATGTTCTTTTGGTTCTTCCTCGCACAGGGCCTCCTCGTCGGCATCCTCAGCCTGCCCGTTTTCCTTGCCGCATCGAACCCCTCCCCGACCCTCTCCCCATGGGAAATTGCCGGCGCTGCCCTTTGGCTCGCCGCCCTCTCCGGGGAATCCCTCGCCGATGCCCAACTCACCGCCTTCCGCAAAATCCCCGCCAACGCCGGACGCGTTTGTGATCACGGACTCTGGAAATTCTCCCGACACCCGAATTACTTTTTCGAGTGGCTCGTCTGGGTCGCATTTGCCGTCTTTGCCGCCGGGTCACCGCACGGATGGGCCGCGTTCGCCCCGCCGCTCATCATGCTGTTTTTGCTCACCCGCGTGACCGGCATCCCGCCGGCTGAGGCCGCCTCGCTGCGCTCCCGCGGTGACGCCTACCGCGATTACCAGCGGCGAACCAGCCCCTTCTTTCCCCTGCCGCCGCGGGCCTGACCGCATGGGAAGGGACCGCAGCCAGCGCGCCATCAGCCTGCGCAAGGCCCTCGCACTTTTTTGTATCAGCAACCTGCCCGACTACCCGCGGTTCTCCGCGGGCATCGAGAAGGAGGCCGATCTCATCCTCCGGCGCACCCACGGCGGGCGGCTGCTTGCCCTGAAGACGGCCGTTCCGGGCAGTCAGGACACGCGTGTGCCGGCGTGGATTTCGCGGCATGCGCCGGGGAATTCGTCCCACAGGCGGTGGATGGCGCGCGCGCCCGTGCAGTGGCAAAACCCCATGCGGTGCGGGGTCAGCGCCCGCAATGCACCCACGGTGCGGTCCATGCGTTCCGGAGATGCCGATGCAAGATGCAGTCCTCCCACAAGCCAGCGCACCGGCATCGGTCCCGTTTGCTCGAGAATATGGGTGAGTGTGTTGACCGCTCCTGCGTGCGCGCACCCGAAGACCACCGTCAGCCCCGCATCCGACGGGAGATACAGCGCCATGTCGTCAACGATCGGATCCGGCTCAAGGAGATCCTCGTCGAGGAAAAACGGCCCCCCCACATCCTCGTAAGCCGTCACCCGCGGAATCCCGCCGGTGACCCAGACCCCCGGCACGACCTCGGAGGGCTCCGTGACCCGGTGCACGTCCCGCGATGGACCGAAGTCTCCCGCCTCCATGAAATCGGTGGAAATCCGGCGCGCTTTCCCCTCCGGTGAGCGGATGAATTTCCGGGCCGTCGCAGCGGGATGTATCCACAGGGACGCCCGCGGCGCGGCCCCGAGGGCTTCGGGCAGGCCGGACACATGGTCGTAGTGTCCGTGGCTCAACACCACCGCGTCCGCCGAACCCGGATCAATCCCCAGAAGATTCGCATTGTGCCCGAACACCATCCCCTGGCCCGTGTCAAACAGCACCCGGTGCGAGCCGGTATCAATCCAATAGGCCAGCCCGTGCTCGGCGAGCAACCCCGCCCCCCGCACGGAGTTTTCAGAAAGCACCGTGATCATCATGCGCGATTCTTGCGCGCTCCCGACCCCCTGACAAGGACGCAGGCGGCCGCCCCCGCAATTGTTCCCACGGTGTTGGTGATCAAATCCATCAGGCATGAGTCCCGCGGCGGCAGCGCCACCTGCCCGATTTCGATCCCAAGACTCAACAGCGCCCCGGCCAACGCCGCCACAAACAGCGTCCGCCATGGACGCACCCCGCCCCGCAACAGCAACAAAGCACTCAAAATCCCCCACGGCACAAAAGCCGCCGTGTTCAGCGCCGCATCCTCGAAAAAATGCCGGGTCAATCCGCCGGACAAATCCGGACCGGCCAGCGCACGGAATTCCATCGGCCACAAATGCCCCGGCACCTTCAACTCCGCCCCCCCGCACCCGGCGTCCCCGCGAAAATCGAAGAAAACCCTCCCTCCCGCCGACACGCCACCCGCAACCAA
>CAZGNH010000313.1:0-5165 GCA_964527025.1 uncultured Chthoniobacterales bacterium
CGGCGGCGCGGGCTCTGGCGGAAGGCGGTCAAGCGCGCCGGGCGGTGGACTTCCGACCCTTCGCCGTCATGACCCCCTCCGCGATCCTCGCGCGGGAAATCAAGGCGCGTGGAGCGGTGTCCTTCGCGCGGTTTGTCGAGGTGGCGCTGTATGCTGCGGGTTGCGGGTATTACTCGGGCGGCGTCGGGCGTGTTGGCTGGACGGGGGATTTTTTGACCGCATCGAGTGCCGGGCCGGCGATGGGACAGGTTCTGGCGGGGCAGTTCGAGGAAATGTGGGAAATCCTCGGGCGTCCGCGTCCGTTTGCGCTTGTCGAGCAGGGGGCCAACGACGCGCGCATCATGGGCGACATCCTTGATGCCGTCCGCCCGCCGTTCTCGGAGGCCATCGAATGCCACTTGATCGAACCCTCTTCCGCCCTTGCCGAAATCCAGAAGGCCGCCCTCGCAGACTGTGGCAGGAAATGTTTCTGGCATTCCGCGCCTGCCGGGATGCCCCCCTTCACCGGGGTGCATTACTCCAACGAGTTGGTGGATGCGATGCCGTTCCACCTGCTTGTTTCCGATGGGAGCGGATGGAGGGAAATGTTTGTCACGGGCAAGGAGGACTCCTTCCATTTCCTGCCCTGTGATCTCTCGCCAGAGGCCGCTCCCGAGACCGCCCTCCTCCCGGTCCCCCCCGCCGGCACCCTCGCCGAAGTACGCCCCGCCGCCCGCCGCTGGATCCACGACGTCGCCCGCACCCTCAAACGCGGATTCCTCCTCGTCATCGATTACGGATTGACCCGTGACCGACTCCACGATGGATCGAGGCCCCGCGGCACATTCGCCTGCCACCACGGACACCGGCGCGACGAACTCCCCCTCGAAAATCCCGGATCCAAAGACATCACGGCCCACGTCGACTTTTCCGCCCTCCTCGAAGCCGGTCGCGATGCCGGCCTTGTCCCGCGCGGATTCTGCAACCAATACCGGTTTGTGACCGGTGCCGCCGGAGACCTTCTGCGCGAGATCGATGGGCACCCGGACTCACCCCTCTGGCGCGGACTCAAAACGCTCCTGCACCCGAACTCCATGGGTTCCACATTCCATGCCCTCTGCCTCTCGACGCCCATGCCGGATCCCGTCGCCCTGTCGGGGTTCCGCTTCGGGAGCCCGCCAGCCGGCGCGCCGGTCATCGAGCCGTAGGTTACGGCGGTCTCGTGTCGCCCGGCCAGATGACAGATGCCCCAGAATAATGTATTGCAGATGTATCATACGGTGATATATTTTCCGACATGATCAATCGCCTTTTTTCCCCGCTGCTCCAGGAATACCTTGGGACGTTCCCCGTGGTTGCGGTGGTCGGTTCGCGGCAGGTTGGAAAATCCACCCTGGTCAGGCAGCCCGGGGTGGGCGCGGATCGGCGCTATGTCACTCTGGATGATTTCGGAGCCCTCTCCGTGGCGCAATCCGACCCCAAGGGGTTTCTCTCGATGGACGGCCCGCTGACGGTTGACGAGGTCCAGAGGGCGCCGGTTCTTTTGCGGGAAATCAAACGGTTGGTGGACGGGGACCGGCGGCCGGGTCGTTTTTTGCTGACCGGCTCGGCCGATCTGGACCGTTGCGCGGACATTTCCCCGGTCTTGGCCGGGCGGGTGGGCGTCTTGCGTCTGCCACCGATCACGGTCGCCGAGGAACACGGGGCCGGTGGGTGGAGGGCGTGGCTGGAGGCCAAAAATACCGGGGATCTGGACAAGGCGTTTTCACGGCATAGATGGGAGCCCTTCGGGATGGAGAGGGTCATCTCGGGTGGTTACCCCGACAGCCTCCTTGCCCGTTCCGGGCGGGCGCGACGGCTGTGGATGGATTCGTTCCGGACGACCTACCTCGAGCGCGACCTGCGGCGGATTTCCGACATCGGCAATTTGGCCGAATTCGCGCGCCTCATGCAGCTTGCCGCCGCCGCCACGGGGGGCATTCTTAATCAGGCCAACCTGGCCCGCGACGCGGGGATGAGCCCGGCCACCGCTGGGCGCCACCTCTCGATCCTGGAGTCGAGTTTCCTCCTCACGCGGCTGCCCCCGTTTTTTGCCAATATCGGCAAGCGCATGGTCAAGGCCCCAAGACTCTTCTGGAACGATTCCGGCCTCGCCTCACACCTCTGCGGGATTTTTTCCCTGGATGCCCCGCGGGCCGATCCGCGCATGCTCGGCCGCTTGTTTGAGACCCTTGTCATGATGGAGGTCCAGGCGCTCCTTCCGCTGGCTGCCGAACCCGCCCATCTCTTCCACGTGCGCACGCACGAAGGCCTCAAGGTCGACGGGCTCGTCGCGCTCGGACGCCGACACCTCCCCTTCGAAATCAAGGCCTCGCAGACCGTCACGTCTGCCGATGCCTCCCCCATCGAGCACTGGATCGCGCTCAATGCGGGACACGGCCCGGGGATCCTCATCCACGCCGGAGGGGACTACCTGCCGCTCTCAAGGAATGTCCGCGCCGTTCCTGCATCGGCGCTGTTTTGCCGGTGATCCGCAGGCGGATCCGACAAGCCCACCATGCAGGAAATTGATGCGGAGAAATGCATTCACCTTTTGCTCATCAAACCGGGATGAATGGCGGGTCAGCGGCGGGTCGAGGCCGGGGACGACGAGATGCCGCGCAGGAGACGCCGCAGTTCCTGGGGGCGCGCGCAGGCGGACAGGGCGACATCTTCTGCGACGGCTCCGTCGCGGACCAGCGCGGCAAGGGATGCGGTGAATCCGCGCGCGTCGGATCCGTCGGAGGCGTTGATGAAGTCGGACAGTTCGGAGGTTTTTTCTTCGGCGATGAAGAGGCGTGTGGCGCCGGTGTTGTTGAAGAATTCGGTTGCGGGGCGGCGGGTGTCTCCGGTTCCCGGAAGGAGATTCTGGCACAGGATGCCGAGCAGTTGGTTTGAGAGGGTGCGGCACGCGGCGCCGCGGGAGGCGGGTCCGAAGAGGCTTCCGAGCCGTTCGATGGCATCGGCGCAATCCGGTGAGTGGAGGGTTGCGAGGACGAGGTGGCCGGTTTCCGCGGCCTGCAGGGCGGCTTCGGCGGCGACCGGGTCGCGGATTTCCCCGATGAGGATCACGTCGGGATTCTGGCGCAGGCACCGGCGCAGGCCTTCGGCGAAGGAGGGTGTGTCCACCCCGACTTCCCGCTGCGTGAAGAGACAGGTGCCGTCCCGAAATTCGAACTCGACGGGATCTTCGATTGTCACGACATGGCGGACATGGTTGCTGTTCATCCACCCGAGCATCGCGGCAAGGGTCGTGCTTTTGCCCGATCCCGCGGGCCCGCACACGAGCACGAGCCCCTGCCGGGCGGCGGCCCATTGCCGCAGGGTGGCGGTCGGAAGCCCCAGCGATTCCAGGTCGGGAATCTCCGAGCGGATCAGGCGCAGAACGGCCGCCCGCGCACCAAGGCAGCGGAGCTGGTTGACCCGGAACCTTGCTCCCGCCAGCGCGAGGCTTGCATCGTGGTCGCTGCATTCTCCGCATCCGGACAGACTCCCGAGTGCATCGAAAAAGCCGGAGGCAAGGGGCGGAGACTCCAAAGGCACAATCCGTCCTCCGATCCGCAGGCGCGGCACCCTGCCCTCATGGAGCAGGATGTCGGAGGCGCCGTTTGTGACCGCCGCGCTGCACACCCCCTCAAGCATTTCCAAGTTGTCGGGTTCGTTCATGGCACGTTCATGCTGGAGGCGGCGGACTCAAAGCTCAAGAGCGAGCACGTCCTCCGCGGGGGTCGTCTGGTGGAAATCCTCATAGACTTGGAGGAGGCCCTGCCGCGCGAGTTCATTGCGCGGCCATGAGGACGGAAGGCCCAGCCACGCGCAGGCGCGCCGGACCCGACCCGTCGGACTGCCCGAACGCAGCGCGCGCAAGATGCCCACCGCCCGCTCCCCTCCCGCCGCCGGAGCCAGCACATTGGCGGCAAGATCCACCGCCCGCTGGCTGCCGACCAGCGCACAGGGACGCGCAAGCGGACGCCCGCCAAGCCACCCGTGGGATCCCCAAAACAAGTGATCGAGCCCGGCAAGCGCCCCGAGGAATTTCTTCCGGTCGGCGGTTTCAACCGCCTCGAGGAGCGGGGAAAAATGCCGGGCTGCTGCGGCGAGGGCGCCGAGTCTGCGGTGCGGGTGGTTGGACGGGCGCAGGGCCGAAAAATTCCATGCGTCAGCCGGAAGCTGGAGGCGCCCCTCCCGGTGGCGGTCCTTCCACCATGCGTCCCAAAGCTCCCGCGCATATTCGCGCGTCCCGGCACTCCCCTCGTCAAATCGCCGGGCCTCCAAAAACCCCGCGATCCCGAAAAGGAGGGCCTCGCCGCCGGATCCCCGGGCACGTGCGAGACCCGTCCGCTGCGCAGTCAGCAGAAAGGGGATCGCATTATTTTTGTATCCCATTCCGCAGGCAAGCGCTTGGAAAAGGGCCTCGGGCAACCCGTGCAGGGCGACGGCCCTCAGCCAGCGTTCCCTCTTGCGGGCCATCCGGAAGTGCGCTCCCGCTTCAATGAGCCTCGAGGCCGCGCCGGGATCGGTCTTGGATGGACCGGGCACGCCGCCGTGACCGCCGACGCGTTTCCGTGAAGGGGCAGCAGGCAGAATGACCTGGGTGACCGCGTGGTTGCTGCGGGTGCGTGTGTGGTAGCGTTTGCGTCCGGCCTTGAAAAAGACGTGCAGAACAACAGCGTCGAAAGCCGGGTTCGCGGCATGTCCGTGCCGCTCCCAGTCGAGATCCTCGCCGTCCATTTCGATGTCGCCACGCACTTCGACGCCGTCCACCCGCACACGCGCCCCCACAAAATCCGGACCCGGCTCGCGGTTCCACTCACCGGGATGGATGACCTCGACGGCCTCGCCATCCACCGCCGTCCATGCCAGCCCGTACTCCCCCGCAAAAAAACCGGCCTGCAGCTCGAGTTCTCCCGTGCGGCGCCCGCGCCCCGGCGCGGCCTCCTCGGCGGCCCGCGTGGCTGACCGCGCCGCCGCGTAGGATTCGATGAGTCGGGCGCCGGGGGTCACCGCATCGAGGGGGTTGGCCCGGGCTCCGGGTTCATGTGGTCGTAAAAGGTGGCGAGGAGCTGGCGGGCTTTTGGGGAGATGTCTTCGGCGGCGATGCGCGAGAGGGTGCGGGAGGCGGCGCGGGTGTCGCCCGTGGCGCGCAG
>CAZGNH010000314.1:0-10113 GCA_964527025.1 uncultured Chthoniobacterales bacterium
GGACAACTCGCAGAGAGGAAGACGCACCTCGGGCGTGATGTGCCCCATGAGCGAGAGGGCGAATTTGACCGGAACGGGGTTTGTTTCGATGAAGAGGTCTTTGAAGAGGCCGTAGAGTTTGGCGTGCGAGGCGGAGGCCTCCGCGGCGCGCCCCCCGAGGAAGGCGCGCACCATGGCCGAAACCTCCGCCGGCACAACATTGGAGGCGACACTGATCACGCCCACCGCCCCCACCGACAGGAAGGGCAGGGTCAGCGAATCGTCGCCGGACACAATCTCAAAATGTTCCGGAACCGCCGCGCGCAGGCGGCTCACGCGCTCGACATTGCCGCCCGCCTCTTTGATACAAACGATTTCCGGGCAGTCGGCGGCCAGACGCGCCACGGTCCCAACACCGATCTCCACGCCGCAGCGCCCGGGAATGCTGTAGAGGACCATCGGAAGACCGACCGCTTCGGCCACCGTCCGGTAGTGCCGGTAGAGGCCCTCTTGGGAGGGTTTGTTGTAATAGGGGGCGACGAGCAGGGCGGCATCCGCCCCGAGGGATTCCGCCTCCCGCGTGAGCGCGACGGCTTCGGCGGTGCTGTTCGATCCGGTGCCGGCGATGACCTTGCAGCGTCCGGCGGCGGCATCGACCGCCACGCGGATCACTTCGGCATGTTCTTTGTGGGAGAGGGTCGGGGATTCGCCCGTTGTTCCGACGGGCACGATCCCGTCGATCCCCGCCGCAACCTGCCTCCCGATGTGCGCCCGGAATGCCGCCTCGTCAAACGCGCCCCCGCGAAACGGTGTCACCAAAGCCGTGTGTGTCCCCCGGAATGTCATGCCTCCCCGCATAGCATCGAAATCGTCCCCTCGAAAACAAAATCCGCCGGTCCCTCGAGGATGACATCGGAAAACGTGTCTCCGTTTCTGTGAAAGCTGACGCGCAGGGTGTCGCCGCCGCGGACAATCACATCGACGGGACCTGGGGTGCCTGTTTTGGCGGCATGGATGAGGGCGGCGGCGCAGACGCCGGTTCCGCAGGCGAGGGTTTCCGCCTCGACGCCGCGCTCGTAGGTCCGGATGCGCAAGGTGCCCGGGCCTTCGCTCGATACGAAGTTTGCGTTGGTGCCCGCGGGAGCGAAAGCCTTGTGGTGGCGGGCGGCGGCGCCCTCGGCGGCGACGTCGACGCCATCCAGGTCGTCGACAAAAGCCACGGCGTGGGGGACCCCTGTGTTGAGGAAGTGGACCTTGCGGAGCCTGCCGGCAAGCACGAGATCCTGGGCGGGGCGTTCCGAGTGCGGGTTGCTCATTTTCAGGGCGACCCGGTCGCCGAGCAATTCGGCGCACACGTGTCCCGCACCGGTTTCGAAGGCGATCTGTCCGGTGATCCCTTCGAGGCGCGCGGCATAGCGCGCGAAGCAGCGGGCACCGTTGCCGCACATTTCCGCCTCCCCGCCATCCGCATTGAAATACCGCATGCGCAACCCCCCGGTGCCACGCTCGACGACGAGCACCCCGTCGGCCCCCACACCGCGGTGCCGGTCGCAAAGCCGCACGATCTCCCCGCGTTCCGGCACACCGCCGCCGTCCCGCCCGTCAAGCATCACAAAATCGTTGCCCGCGCCGTTCATCTTGGTGAATGCAAAGTGTCTCATGCGGCTGCAGCGGTCAGAATGCCCCCACGGAAGCCGGTGTCAAGCGGGGGATCGAAGTTGGTGGGTCATCGGCCCGCGTCCTGCGGCGGGGGCGGGGTGGCTTGAATGGACAGGATCTCGCGGATGCGCGCGGTCCATTTCTCGAAATCTGGGTGTCGGGGGTGGGCGCGGGCGAGGGCGAGGATTTCGTTGGCGGCCTGGTTGGGAAAGCCGATTGCGGCAATATCGTTGGCACGGGCGAAGACGAGGCGCGGGCGCCGGACCGCGTGGAATGTGTCCGCCTCGTGGACCAGCCTGCCCGAGGCGACCCGCGCGGCCTCGGAATCAAGCTGGAGATCGTGCGCGCCGACCAGCTTGGGGTTCTTGGTCTTCCTCCAAGCCTTGCGCACATTGTTTTCAAGAATGCCCTGGATGTTTCCAGCCACCGGCTCCCAGTCATCCCCGCGATAAATCCACCCGTCAAGATCCAGCCACCGGGCGAAAACGCCCCCGGCTGCAGGCTTTTCGAGCAAATCGAGCAGCGGGCGCGGGGGTTTGTCAAGGTCATCGATCTCCTGCCAAAGGCGCGCAAGTTCGGTTGCATAGTCGAGGCTGGGCTGTGCCATCTCTTCGGGGGATTGTGCTTCGAGCCGTTCCATCCCAAGCAGGAGGTATCGCACATGCATGGCAACCGCTTCCTGGAACTCCGATGAGCGCATCAGATCCCCATTGGCCTTCTTCCACTCGCCAAAGGCCGAGGCCCGGTCCCGGCGGCCCTGGAATTGCGTGGCCTCGACCGCCTGCTCGTAAAGCGACGCGGAAGCCCCTCCCCCACCGGCTCCCGCCCTCAACTTTTGAACGGCCGCAGCACGCGCCCCCTGCACAATCTGCTTCTGCTTCTTCTCAAGCGCGTCAATTTCACGCAGCACACTCTCCGGATTAATCGCAACGTCACGCTGACCCCGGACATCCCCGGCTCCAAAAAAAGCCATGGCGGGCAGGATCATCACAAGGCCCCTTCCGCAGAACGCCATCTTCCGCGTGGCAACTTTCCGGTGAAAAATCCGGCCACTCACACCCGCAAGCGTCCGTTCCGCGGCTTTCCACCCCGCAACCGCCGCGGATGACTGACAAACATCCACGCCCCCAACGCGAGGGAGATAACCGATACCACCCCCGCCACAACCGCCATCGCAACAACCGATATGGCAAACCCAACAGCACCGAAGGTCTCCCCGGCGATCACATTCAATCCAACCAAACCGAACACCGCCCCCGTCGCCCCCCACAAACTCCCAAAAATCACCGCCGATCCCATCGCCTCGCGAAACATCCGGTGCGGGTGCGAAAACCAATAAATGCTCTGCCCCACCACCAACCCGGCCGCCACTCCCACCAACAACCACCATGCGGACAATCCCTCACCCATTGAAACCACCCATGCCAGTGGCAAAATCGCATTTATCATAAGAAGATCTTATCCCAATAACACCCTTTCTACAATGGAAAGATTTCCTTATCCGACGCGCTCAGCGGCCCGCTTTGACGATCCGCGTGGAAGAAGCCGTCCGCCTGCGAAGCGTTTGGGCGGGATTATTCAGGCCCGCCGGCCGGGATGCGCAGGAGAGAGGCCGCGGGTTGGTTGATGGCGCGGAAGGCGCCTCCGGCCACGGCCCCGCCCTCCGGCAGGCGTGCGAGGGCATGGACGGTTCCTTCGAGGGGGCCGCGGTCCGGGATGGCGGCGGCGAGGGTCCCATCGGAGTTGATGCGGGCGATCGAGACACGCTGGAGGCCGCAAACCGCGGTGAATTCCCCCCCGGCGATGACCGATCCGTCCTCGAGGGCGGCCAGTGCCAGCACGGCGCCGTTGGCGCCGGGATAGCCTTTCGATGCGAAGGTCGGATCGACGGTGCCATCCGGGCGGAAGAGGGCGATGTTTTGCCTGGCGACATTGCCCGCCTGGGAGAAGGTTCCACCGACGACGATGCTTCCGTCGGGCCGGATGGCCAGCGCGTTGAGGGTTCCATTGACTCCTGCCGACGGCGAACCGGCAAACCCCTGGTCGAGAGTGCCGTCGGGGTTCAGGCGCGCGAGGTTGCCACGGGGAGATCCGTTCACCGCCGAGAATTGGCCTGCCAGGACAATCTTTCCGTCGCCCTGCACCGCCACCGCAAGGACCCTGCCGTTGACTCCCTGCGCCCCCCCGAAGGCGCTGCGCGACACGACATCCTCCTGCGCATACACCTGCGCCCCCACACAAAGCACCACCGCCAGAATCCTATTCATAGCCCCCATCCTCCACCACAACAGGCCGCCCGCGCAAGCAAACACCGCGGCCCGCCCGCAAGTTGAAATTTTCTCCGGTTCGCGTTGCACGGGCATTTGCAGATCGCCCCTTCTCAAAAGGTCAAAGATGGTCTAGGTTGCCGCCCATGTTGCACAAGGCGGTCATTTTGGTTCTGGCGTTGGCGGTGGCTGCGGCCGGTCCGTGTGCGGTGGCATCGGTCGCCGACAGCCTCGTGCGGATTGTGACCACTTCGCAGACGCCCGATTACCGGCAACCATGGACCGGGGGCGCAATCGGCGGGGGGTCGGGCTCCGGATTTGTGATTGATGGCAACCGGATTCTCACCAATGCGCATGTGGTGAGCAACGCGCGCCACATGGTTGTCTCGAGGGAGGGGGATCCTGCCATCCGGCCCGCGCGCGTGCTGCATGTGGCCCACGACTGCGACCTTGCGCTCATCACCATCGATGACCCGTCCTTTTTCGAGGGAGTGCCGGCGCTCGGGTTCGGCGGCGTGCCGGCCATTGAATCGACCGTGTCGGTCTATGGATACCCGATCGGCGGCGACCGCCTCTCGGTGACCCGCGGGGTCGTCTCACGCATCGACTTCCAACCCTACGCTCACAGCGGACTCGACGCCCACCTCACCATCCAAATCGACGCCGCCATCAACCCGGGAAACAGCGGCGGCCCGGTCCTCCAGGACGGACGTGTCGTCGGCGTCGCCTTCCAGGGGTTTTCCGGCGAGGTGGCGCAAAACGTCGGCTACATGATCCCGACACCGGTCATCCGCCGGTTCCTGCGCGATGTCGAAGATGGGTCCTACGACCATTACATGGATATTGCCGTTTCGTATCACCCGCTGCACAACCCGGCCATGCGCGCGGCGCTGGGCCTGCCCGGGGATGATCGCGGGGTCTTTGTCGGGACCGTTTACCGGGGCGGATCGTCGGACGGGATCCTCAAGCCCGGCGACGTGATCCTTTCCATTGACGGTCTGCCGGTGGCCAGTGACGGGCAGGTTGAGATGGATGGCGGGCGCACGGATCTTGCCGAGGTGGTCGAGAGGAAGTTCAAGGGGGACCATGTGCGTCTCGGGATCGTGCGCGACGGGAAGCCGCGCGAGGTGGTCGTGCCGCTCGAACACCCGTGGCCGTTCTCGATGCAGGCCAACGCCTACGACGTCCACCCCTCCTTCCTCGTCTACGGCGGACTCGTCTTCCAACCTCTCGACGCCAACTTCATGAAAGCTCATGATCCCGAAGACCTCCGCCTGCGCTACCACTTCGACCACTTCATCTCCCACCACCTCCACCTCGAGCGCCCGGAAATCGTCGTCCTCGCCAACATCCTCCCCGACCCGGTGAATTCCTACGCCTCCGAATTCCGCCACGGGATTGTCGACACGGTCAACGGACGGAAAATTTCCGGGATGGAGGATCTTGCGGAGGCTCTGGATGACGAGGGGGCCGGGGAGCATGTGGTGATCGGGCTTCTCGGGCCCGGGCGTCCGATCGTGTTGGATCGGGCGGAGGTTGCCGGGGCGCGTGCGCGGATCATGGGCCGTTACGGGCTGCGCACGGAAAGGAATTTGCAGCCATGAAGCGGTTTGCGGTCCCGGCGCTGGCGGCGGCTCTCATGGGAGCACTGGGGGGTGCGGCTTCCGCCGCGGCGACCAAACCGCCGGAAATCCCTCCAAACGGCGCCCCGGTTGTGCGGGTCAACTCCACCAACCAATCCTACGATTATGCGCGTCCATGGGAGAAGAAGAGTCCGTTTCCGCGGCGCGGCACGGGGGCGATCCTCGGGGACGGGCGCGTGCTTGTGACGGCCGAACTCGTGGCCAACCACAACTTTGTCGAACTCGAGAAACCCCGCACCGGCGAGAAGACTCCCGCAACGGTCGTCGCCGTCGATTATGACAGCAACCTCGCCCTGCTCGAATCCGCCGATCCTGCATTCCTCGAACCCCTCGGGTTTTTCCCGCTGGCCGCAAGCGCGCGCGTCGGCGACGAGGCCGAGATTTTGCAGGTCGAGTCCAACGGGGAAATCGCGCGCACCCCGGCCAAGGTCACCACGATCGCCGTCGCCCCCTACCCGATGGAGACCGCCCTGCTGCTCTTCCGCATGAGCGCCCCCCTGCAGGGACGCGACAGCAGCTTCGTGCTGCCCGCCGAACGTGACGGCCGCCTTCTGGGCCTTCTGATGCGCTACGATGCGCGCAGCCAGACGGCCGACATCATCCCGCCGCCGGTCATCTCCCAGTTTCTGTCGCGGGTCGCGGCCCGGGTTGCGCCGGGGATTCCGCGGGCGGGCCTGTCCTTTGCTTCGACCCGTGATCCGCGCCTGCGGGATTTCATCGGGATGGAGGAGCCGGGGGGGATTTATGTGACCGAGGTTTTGGCGGATTCGCCGGCGGAGGCTGCGGGCCTGCGGCGTGGCGACGTGATTCTGGCCGTGGCGGGGCGCGACCTTGATTCCGACGGCCTCTACGATGACCCTCTTTTTGGCAAAATCCTCTTTTCGCAGCTTGTTTCGTCGGCGGCCCCGGGCGGGGAGGTGCCCCTGCAAATCCTGCGGGACGGCGCCGAATCGGATGTCACTGTTGTTCCCGCGGTCGAAGATCCCGCGGAGGCTGCCAGCCCGCCCCACCTCTTCGACCGCCCGCCGCGCTACCTCGTGCTCGGCGGCCTCGTCTTTCAAGAACTCTCACGCAACTTCCTCCGCGAGTGGGGAGCCAATTGGCGCAAAACCGCCCCCCAGCGCCTCGTCTACCTCGATGCCACCCAATCCGAGCTGCCGCCCGACCGTGGCAAAATCGTCTTCCTCTCTGCCATCCTCCCCTCCGAAGACACCCTCGGATACGAAGGACTCGAAAACCTCGTGGTCACACGCGTCAACGGACACACAATCCGCGGCCTCGACGACCTCCTCAAAGCAACCGCCTCCTCCGACGACGCCTTCCACAAAATCGAATTCGAAGAAGATCCCGGGTTCATCATCCTCGATGCCCGCCGCGTGACCGAAAACCAGGAGGCCCTCGCCGGCCATTACGGCATCCCCGCCATGCACAACCTCGGGGACTGAAACGGTCTTCTGATCAGTCGCGGAAATTTTTGAAGGAGAGGCCGACGCCGAAGTCTGCTGCGCGCAGGGCCGCGATCACGGCCTGGAGGTCGTCGCGTTTGTTGCCGCTCACGCGCAGTTGCCTGTCCTGCAGGGACGATTGCACCTTGAGCCCGAGGTTTTTGACCGCGCGGCTGATTTCTTTGGCCTTGTCGCCGTCGAGTCCCTGCTTGACGGCCAGTTCCTGGCGCGAGTGGCCGAGGGACGAAATCTCGGGATCTTTATGGTCGATGTTGCGCAGATCGACCCCGCGCTTGGCCAACTTGCCGGTCACGATTTCACGCAGCGCCCCGATGCGCGCGGCGTCGGAGCAGGTTAGCAGGATCGAGCCGGACTTCGGGTCGATCTCAATCGTTGCTTCGATGCCCTTGAAATCGAACCGCGAGGCCAGCTCCCGCAGGGACTGGTCCACGGCGTTTTTGATTTCCATGCGGTCCACTTCCGAGACGAGGTCAAAGGATGGCATGGAGCCAGTGATGGCACGGGGGTGCCGTGACGCACAAGCCGGAATTTGTCTTGATTCGGGATACGCGTTGGCGGTAGGAAAGACATTATGAACTCGCGTTTGATCAAGGTGACGGCGGCGGCGGCGGGACTCGCGGTTTTCACGACCGCATGCGAAAACCTCTCGCCGGGAGAAAATGCGGCCGTCTTCGGAGGCATTGCCGCCGTCGCGGTCGGCCTGCCGCTGGCGCTGGCCGGCGTCGATCCGTCCATCGTCATCCCCGTCACCGCAGGCGCGGCCGCCCTCGCCGCCGGCGGCGCCTACGTCATCGCCAAACACAAGGCAACCGTCCGTCAGCGCAAAATCGCCGAACAACGCGCCCGCATCTACCTCGCCAAACGCCAGGAGGCCGTGCGCGCCGCGGAAAAAGCCCGTGCGTCCTCGACCGCCGGCCGCACCGCCAAAAAGGAACCCAAACCCAAAAAGCAATCGCGTTACATCGCAGTCAGCACAGAGAAGGAAGATTTCAACAAAGGCAAGGAAGCGGTCATGATTTTCGACACCCAAACCAACGGGATCGTCGGCAATCAGGTCTACGACCTCAAGAGCACGCCCAAAGTCGGATCGGTCCAGAAATTCGACACCTACTCGGCGGAGTTCGTCGGAGGGTAACAAGAGACGACCGATTCCGCATGGGACCGGCACCCCGGGATGGGGGGATTCCCTCCAACTTTGCCGGCGCGATCCGTTGCGTAAAGACTCAGACCCTGTGAAATAATTGGGATAACGCCACCCAAATTATTTCACGGGTTCTCAGCGTTTCTGCGGGACGGGAACCCGGGAGCGCTGCTCAAATTCTTCGAGGTGCTTGAGGAATTTTTGTGGGGGTTCGAGGGGAGTTTTGGGTGGCTTGTCGGAAAATTGGAACGCGTAGAGGGGTCCGTCGTCGTCGAGGGCGATGGGGAGCCGGGTTTCGGGGTCCACCCAGAGCTTGGCCGTGTAGATCCGCGGGGTCGGGTTTTCGTCCGTGGATGAGAAAGGGACTTCCATCACCTGTTCGAGTTCCTTTTGATAGAGAATGGCCGGGCGGCCTTCGAATTCCACCTTGCTCTCCGCGGCGCCCTGCGTGTAGCGGGCCAGCAAGCCGTCGTCCCAACCGCGCCACTCCCCGAACGGGCTGAATTGGCCGAAGATATCGAGTGCGGCGATTTCGCCATTGGGCAGTTCACCGATCCATGTGCCGTTAATCCTCCAAACTTCGGAGGAGCGGCCGTCGCGCCACCGGATCACATCCCGGCGGACATCTCCATCAAGTGTCACCTGAATCTCTTGGATACTGGACAAACCTTTGCCGGTGTGCGGGTCCTTCCCAACATCGACAACCCAGGAGGCGGAGGTCCCGGGCATTTTCACCGCTTCCTGCGCATGCAACTGGCCGACGCTTGCGACCAAGGCGGTGATGCAGGCGAACCCGGCTGTTTTAAATGCAGTGTTCATCATGGCCGTTTCCGTGGTGGCGGGAAATCCATAAGGCTTGGGGGTTGCCTTGTTTATCCACCGTTTCCGCTCTGCTGGCAACACCTTTGTCCACGCAACAGGCCTTCGCCGGGCTCAGAGCGCGCTGCGCTGGTGCTGTTTGCGGTAGCGCAGGGGCGTCAGCCCGAAGCGCCGTGCGAAGCAGCGGTGGAAATGGCTCAGGTTTTCAAAGCCCGATTCGAGCGCCACTTCGGTGACCGAAAGGCCGGTCGTGACCAGCAGTCGTTGGGCGTCCGCAAGACGCAGGTCAAGGATCCATGCCGAAGGGGTGGTCCCGACATGCTCGCGGAAAACCCGGGCAAGGTGGGTGCGGCTGCACCCGCACTGCCGGGCAAGCGCGGAGACTCCCGCCGAACGGGCCTTGCGGTCACGCTCAAACTCGATCAGCCCGCGCTTCAGCCATGCCGGCACCGCATCCCCCACCGCCGGGATCCCCGAACCGCCTGTCAGCTTGGCCAATTGCAGCAAAAATGCATCGCGAACCAGCGCACCGGGCTCCCGGCGGACGGCATCGTGGAAGAGGGCCGCAATTTCGCGCCGCAGGTCTTTCGGAATGCCAAGAACGGGCGGACTGGCGGCCGACGCGTCAAAGAGCGGGTGATGCCCAAAATCGTAGCGCTCGAGGAACTCCTCCCAAACCTCCGCCGGAAACGCCACGTTCACCAGTGCGAAGGGCTCGTTGCCCGCCTCGGCCGCAAAACCATGGCAGTCGTCCCGGCGAATGAAACAGACATCCCCCGACAACAGCCGCTGCGGCTCGCCCGCTTCAGAGAGCCGGTGCCGGCCCACCCCCGAATCAATCCAGAAGACCTCGAAAAAATCGTGGCCGTGCATGGTCCACGACGCCGCGCCAAAGCGGCTGTTATAGCTCGCGTGCATGGCCTCGCCATGCGGGCAGATTGCCTTCCAACGCATCTTGCGCATGTTGCAAAAATATAGATTTTTGCTTTATAAAAGCAAGCACCCGTCTGCGGGGTGTGGTAGATTTTTTCCCATGACTACCACATCCCCGCGCCTCACATCCGAAGAAATCGAACATTACCGCCGCGAAGGCTATGTCCTCCCGCATGGCAAAGTCCTCCCGGACGACAAGTTTGCCG
>CAZGNH010000315.1:0-2954 GCA_964527025.1 uncultured Chthoniobacterales bacterium
TTTGACCCCGCGGGTGTAAAGGAGGTTGATGCGGTCTTCGATGGCTGGGATGCCGTTGGGGATTTTGGTGAAGTCGCCGCGGCCCATGTCTTTCTGACCGGAGAAGTCGAAGGGCGCGTGATCGGTGCCCACCGTGTCAATGAACCCCTGGCGCAGGCCGTTCCACAGAACCTCCTGGTTTGAGACATCGCGCAACGGCGGGGACATCACGTATTTCGCGCCCTCAAAATCCGCGCGCTCCGCATGGGTTTTGTCCAACACAAGGTACTGCACAAGAGTTTCGATGCGCACGGAAACACCGCGTGTGCGCGCGCGCAGCGCCTCATCGAGCGCTTCACGGCAGCTCAGGTGGACGATATAAACCCGGCTTCCCGTCGCTTCGGCGAACGATGTCAGGTGGTGCACACCCGCAGCCTCGACAAAGGGCGGGCGGCTCCCGTGGTGAGCCCCGGGACCGGTCTCCCCGCGCGCCAAAAGCCCCTGCTGCAAGCCGTCAACGAGGGTTTCATTCTCACAATGCGCCGTTGTGATGACATCCAGCTCGCGCGCGAGTTCGAGTGTGCGGAAAAGCCCCGCGTCGTCGATCCCGAGGGCACCCTTGTAGGCAAGGAAAACTTTGAACGACCGCACCCCGTCCGCAACAATTCCGCGAAGCGCGCGCGCCGTGCCTTCATCGAACCGTGTCACCCCCATGTGCAACGAGTAGTCGCAACACGCCCGCCCCTCCGCCTGCCCGCGCCATGTCCGATACCCCGCGTCCGCATCTTCCGCCTGTGAGGGACAGCACATGTCAAAAATCGTGGTTGTCCCCCCGATCAACGCCGCCTTCGTCCCCGACGCGTAGTCGTCTTTCGCAAAAGTCCCCATGAACGGCAGGTAAATGTGCGTGTGCGGATCAATAAACCCCGGAAACACATATTTCCCCTCCGCATCAATCACCTCGCAACCTGCAGGCACCGGCAAATCCCGGCCAAGCGCCACGATTCGCTCCCCCTCGCAGAGGATGTCAAATAAACCGCGGATCCCATCGCCCACCACCTCCCCGCCTTTGATTAATAATCCCATGCCACCACTGCTAGCACCTCCCGCCAGCCGCGCCAAGTCCGGCATCCCCCCTTCGGGCTTGCGGTCGGCGCAGCAACCTCGATGACCGGCCCCTTGTCCGGAGCACTGCGTATTGGAACCTGGCAGGTTCTTACACGGGGTGGGGAGCCCGTGTCGGAACCGGGGAAGATTCGATCGCGACGCGGCCGCGCAGCTTGTCGGAGAGGTCCACCCCGAGGTCGCCGATTCCGGCAAGCGTCAGCCCGTGCAGGGGTTCGTGCTCCGCGGCCATGGCTTTGAAAATTGCGGAGACCGACGACCCTTCGTCGCGTCCTGTTACCGCATGCAGAAGGTCGCGGAGGATTTCCCAGTCGTCGCGGGCATTGCCCGGGGAGGCGATGGCGCGGTTGAGGCGTTGGATGCGTCCACGTGTGTTGATCATGGTGCCGCGTTTTTCCGCCCATGAAGCCGAGGGGAGGACGACATGGGCGCGCAGGGTGGTGGGCGAGGGAAGGGTTGCGACGGCCACCAACGTCTTGAGTGTGTCGAGATCTTCGGGCGCAAGGCCGCATCCGGCGGCATCTTCGCCCAGAACAAGCAGTGCCCGGAGCGCCCCGCTCCGGACCCCCGCGACGATTTCCCCGAGGCGGCCGGTTGCAAGTCCCAGCAAACGCGCCCCGGTTGTGTTGGGGTTTCCGTCGGGGGAAACCAGGAACCCGTCGCCCTCCTGCGGACGTGGCGGCACGTCAAAGAGTGTGATGCCCAGAGCCTCCGCCAACCGCCGCGCAAGATGCATCTCCTCGCATGTCATCCGTGCCGAGGCAATCATCGCCATGCCACCTGCCGCCTCCTTGAGCCGCTCCGCCACCGCCGCGACCGCCTCCGGCCACGTCGGGGGAAGGGGCGCTCCGTGCACCACCGGCTCCTTGAGCCGGTCGGGGCTGTTGACGGGGTGGAAGGCGAGGCGGTGGCTGTCGGGCATCCAACACCCGTTCACGAAGTCGTTGTCCCGCGGAGTGATCCGGTGGATCGTGTTTTCGCGCGATCCGACAAGGATGTTGCAGCCGGTGCCGCAGTTCACATCGATCGACTTGGTTTCGCGCAGGAACCACACGCGCATCTTGAACCGGAAGTCCTTCGAGGTGAGGGCGCCGACCGGGCAGATGTCGGCGGTGTTGAGCGAGTAGTTCGAGTCGAGGCGGCGGCCGGGGTGGACGGTGAGGGTTGTGTGGCTGCCGCGGTTGATGAAGCCGAGCACGTCGTCCATGGCGATTTCCTGCATGAACCGGATGCAACGCGAACACAGGATGCAGCGCTCGTCGTCGAGCACGATGCGCGCGCCGATATCCACGCGTTTGGGCTTCTTGACCTTCTCCTCGAGAAACCGCGACTCCCCCTTGCCGAACTCGACGGAAAATT
This sequence comes from uncultured Chthoniobacterales bacterium, assembly GCA_964527025.1. Classification (GTDB taxonomy): domain Bacteria; phylum Verrucomicrobiota; class Verrucomicrobiia; order Chthoniobacterales; family Terrimicrobiaceae; genus CAZGNH01. The sequence goes on from CAZGNH010000315.1 coordinate 2,464, forward strand.
CCTGCAGACGGCACTCCCCCGCCTGGTCGCAAATCGGACAGTCCAAAGGGTGGTTGATCAATAGAAACTCCATCACGCCCCGGCGGCACTCCTCGGCCATCGGAGAGGCCGTCCGAACCGCCATCCCCTCGGAAATCTCCGTCGCACACGAAATCGCCGGGCGCGGGCTCCACACAATCTCGGGAAATCCGTCGGGGCCGGCCACCGGCTTGCGGTCGACCGAAAGCTTCGGCATGCCCAGTTCGACGAGGCACATGCGGCAGTTGCCCGGGGAGCTGAGTTTCGGGTGGTAGCAGTAGTGGGGGATGAATCGGCCCTCCTGCATGCATGCCTCGATCAACCGGGTTCCCTGCGGAAATTGTTTCCACTCCCCGTCGATCTGCACGTTCAAAAGCTGCTGCTGCCCGGATGGTGTCATCGCAGGATTATTCGTATCGGGGCGGCGCTCCGACGCAAGTCTTAGAAAACAAAACGTGGAAAAATCAGCCGCG
>CAZGNH010000316.1:0-2389 GCA_964527025.1 uncultured Chthoniobacterales bacterium
CCAACGGGGCTTTATCCCATAGCCCAGGGCAAGCGCCAGCGCCGCCCTGGGTCTTGGTCGGAAGAAGTCTCTGCCCTGTAGGGGCAGCATCCAAAACCACCCTTAAGTTAGCGCCATTCGTGCCAGTCCATAAAGTCGCCGAGCCCCACGAGCTGGTCGCAGACCGATCCCGCCGGAATCACCGAGGGCCACGCCGCGAGAAACGCTTCGCGGTGCCCCCCCTCCCAGACGTCCCGCTTCATGCCCCGCCAAGGCATTGAGATTCGGCGTTGGAATCCTGCAGTTCGGATCGTTGCACTGCATGTCCCCGTACCCCATGTCATCGCACAGAGTTGGCTGTGCCCATATTCAACCTTGCGGCCAGCCAGTTGTTGGGAAGCAAGTCCCTTTTGCTTCTCCTGCCGGTAGCTGACCCGGTTCAGGACATGATGAGAGGCATCGGTGATTTCAACCCGAATTTTGCGAGCCATGCACAGAGTTCTCGCACGGCGCGGTGCCTTGCCTGTAGGGTGCAAGGCAATGACTAACCCCCGAAGGGCGCAAACGTGGACTGGCTGGTTGCATTTTTGATCGTTTTGCCGGCCGGGTACTTCTATGTGAAGAAGTCCCCGGCGCTGATCGATTACCTTGTGTGGGTGACCGTTCTCAACCGCGGGATCCGGCGTTATGTCGACTGGGTGGCGGGAGCCTTCAATCCGCTGTCCCCCATCAGCCTCGCCCCGCTGGTGATTGCCGGGTTTGTCTTTTTGATGGTCCTGCAAAATGTGCGCGCGTTTCCGCCCCACTTTCAAAGGATTTTCCAGCTCTTCGGGGTGGCGCTTGCGCTGGCCTTTGCCGTCGGGTTGGTCCGCAACCAACTGGCTGCCGTCTATGCGCTGGCCGAAACCATTGCGCCGATCGCGATCATGGGGTGTGCGGTGCTGGCCGGGGGCAACGAGCGGACTCTCGACCGGTGGATCCGCACCGTCGGGTGGGCGGCCGTCGCGGCCAGCGCCTACGGGTGGTACCAGTATTACACGATTCCCCCATGGGATGCGTTCTGGGTCAAGGCCGTGGGTTTTGAGGGATACCTCGGGCAGTTGCGTCCCACGGAAATGGTTGTCTTCTCGACCATGGCCGAGCGCGGACCCCTCGCTGGCTTTTTGTCCTTTGCGGTTATTCCGATGCTGGTGGCAAGGAGGTGGCGCAATGCGTTCGGGTGGGTCTCGGTCGCACTCATCCTGTCGGTGATCCTGTTGAGTTTCGTGCGTTCGTCGGTTGTGTTGGTTTTGATCGCGACCGTGCTTTACCCCCTGTTGAACCGGGGCCGTGACAGCCTGCGCGTGATCCTCGTCCTTGCGGGGATTGCCCTGCTGACAAATTTTGGCCTCGGGCGCTTTTCGGGGTCCGAGCGGGTCGAGGAGCGTCTCGGGACTTTGGGGAGCATCGCCGACGATGGATCGTTCCGCGGGCGCATCGCCATCGCGCGCTACGGGATCTCGCAGGTGATCTCCAACCCGCTGGGCACGGGCCTTGGATCCACCGGACTGGCCGGACGTATCAACACCGGCGACGTCGAAGCCGGCGCGCTCATCGGCGACAACGGCTACCTTTCGATCCTCTTCTCCTTCGGTTGGATCGGCGGCATCTGCTTCTTCCGGGCCTTTTACCTCATCTGGCACCGCGTGCGTTCCTATGAGCGCGCCGGCCTGAGAACCCAGACCATCATGATGTTCAAGACCCTCTTTGTGACCGGGGCGATTGCCCTGATTGCGGGCGACTGGCTCTCGGGTCCGGGGTCGGTCGTCTTCGCGATCTTTTGCGGCTTTGCTGTGAACCCCGCCCGCGCCCTTGCGGCCCTGCGCCAAAAGCAAACCGCCGCCGCCGCGGTTCCGGCCACCCGCTGACCATGCGCATCGCCTTCGCCATGATCAATTGCAACCGTTCCGACGGCAGCGCCCGCGCGGTCAACGAGGTCGCCGAGCGGCTGGCCCGCCGTGGTCACGACGTGCATGTGCTGGCCCGCACGGTCCGCGACCTTGACACGCGCCTTGTTCGGTGGATCAAAATCCCCGGGCCCCGGAAGCCCGAGGTCGCGGATTTTGTGACCTACCGGTTTCTGGTGAACCGGATGCCGTTAAACGACCGCTTCGACATTGTGCACTCGGTGGGATGCAACACATCCCGGGCCGATGTCGTCACCATCCAAAACATCCAGCCCTCCAAACGTGCGATACTCGCCGAGGCGGCGCGGTGGGAGCGGGTGTCCCCCCTGCGGCGTCTCACGCGCTGGCTCTACCTCGAAGCGACGACCCGGGCCGAGCGCGGGCTCTACGAACGGACGCCCGACCGCCCGGTCTTTCTTCCGGTTTCGCGGGGTGTTGCCGGCGAGCTGCGCCGCCACTACCGG
>CAZGNH010000317.1:0-5594 GCA_964527025.1 uncultured Chthoniobacterales bacterium
GGGCCCGGCGAGGTGGTTTTTTTCCTCCCGGCGCGGGGGGGGGTGACCGTTTGGCCGGGCACGCCGCTGGCTCCACCGCTGGTTTTCGAGGAGCTCGACCAGGGGCGCGTCGAGTCCCTGCTCGTGCGGTTGTTTGATGCCTCGGGCATGCCGGACCGGCTGTTGGTGGCATCGAGCGAGGACTGGGACGAGGAGGGGTGGAGGGAATTTTCACGTGAGCAGGGGCTGGAGATCCGGTTTGCGCGCGCGGACGCGCGGGGGCCGGACGATTTGCGGGCGCTGGCGCGTTCGGTGATGGTGCGGTATGTGACGAAAGAGGCGGCGCCTGCGGGGCGGGACGTGGCGGAGGGGTTGGTACGCACAGCGCAGCGCTTGCGTTCGCCGGCGAAGAGGGAGGCGCTTTTGCGGTTGGCGCTGCTGCGGGATCCGGAGTGTTCGGCGGCGCGCATTGAGCTGGCGGACGCAGAGTTTCACCGTGGCAATTGGAAGGCGTGCATGAAGGCGTATGAGGAGACGATCCGGCAGGGGGCGTCTCTGCGGCAGTCTTCCGGAGTGCGGTGGTGGGAGGACCATGCGACACGCCCTTACTTGCGCGCGATCCATGGAAAGGCCATGACCCTCTGGCACCGCGGCAGGTATGCCGAGGCCGCCTCGGAACTCGAAGATCTGCTTGCCCTCAATCCGCGCGACAACCAAGGGGCGCGGTTTTTCATCCCGATGCTGCGCCTCCTTGCCGAAGATCTGCCCCGGGCCTCCGCCACGTTTGCGAGCCTCGAGGCTGCATATCCGGGCGACTACCCCGAACCCGCCCTTCTCTTCGGGCGCGCCCTCTGCCTCGCGCTTGAGGAAGACGAGCCCTCCGCCCGCACCAAATACCGCGAAGGCATCCTCCAAAATATTTTCATTGCCCCCCTCCTGCTCGAAGAGCCCGTCCCGCCCCGCTCCATCTGGCTGCCCAACGACCGCGCCGATTTCTCCTACGCATCCGAATTCCTCGACTCGTACGCCCTTCTTTGGGACCGCGAAAGCGGCGCCCTGCGCCTCCTGCGCGAAGTCTGGTCTGCAATGAACCCGCAAATCCGCGCCCTTGTGGCCCACAGGCAGCGCATGCTCGACATTCAGGACCAACGCTACGACCCCGACTTCAAAACCCTCTGGCAGACCATGCTCGACGAGGATGACAGGCTGTCCTCCCCCGATGTTACGGATTCGTAACATTGGGTGGATGGGGGTTGCGGGGACCGGGTCCTGCCGCTAAGAAATGGGGGCGCCAATTCCTCATGATTTCCATCACCATCGACAACCTCGTCAAGACGTTCGGGAAGCTGGCGGCTCTTGATGGCATTTCCCTGCGCGTCGAGCCGGGCGAGATTTTTTTCCTGCTTGGCCCGAGCGGCTGCGGCAAGACGACCCTGCTGCGCAACATCGCCGGGTTCTACACTCCCGACTCCGGACGGATCCTCTTTGGCGACGAAGACGTGACGCGCCTGCCCCCGCACCGCCGCAACACGGGCATGATGTTCCAAAGTTACGCCCTGTGGCCCCACATGACCGTCGCCAAAAACGTGGCCTTCGGCCTCGAAGAGCGCCGTGTGCGCGCGAAGGAAATCGAGGCACGGGTTGCCGGCGCACTCACATCGGTGCACATGGAGGCCTACGCAGACCGCAAAATTGCCCAGCTCTCCGGCGGCCAACAACAACGGGTCGCACTCGCCCGCGCCCTTGTCATCCGCCCGCGGGCACTCCTCCTCGACGAACCCCTCTCGAACCTCGACGCCAAACTGCGCCTCGAAATGCGCACCGAAATCCGCCGCGTGTGCAAGGAATCGGGACTCACCGCCATCTACGTGACCCACGACCAGAAGGAGGCCCTTTCGATTTCCGACCGGATGGCGATCCTCGAGGGAGGGCGTATCGCGCAGATCGGACGCCCCGAGGATGTGTACCGCCGTCCGCGCTCGAAGGTTGTGGCGGATTTCATCGGGGAGACGAATTTCATCGGGGGGAAGACGGTTTCCCGGGACGGGATGGAGGCGGTGGTTGAGACCGCCGCGGGGGTTTTTCGCGGCAGGATCACCGACGAGACCTTCCATCCCTCGCCCGGCGAGGAGGTGACGCTTTCGATCCGCCCGGAATGCTGGAGTTTCGCCGGGGCCGGTGCGACCCACCACGGGGAAAACCACGCCATCGGCCGCATCGGCGACGCCGTCTACCTCGGCGAGGTCGCGCAATACCGGTTCGTCGCAGGCGGCCTCAACCTCAAAATTTTCGAGCTCAACCCGCAGCCTTCCGCCCGCTCGCCAGAAATCGACGTCGCCGTGCGCGCCGATCCCGCCGACGTGGTCGTTCTCCCCACCTGAGGTCCCGATCATGTTCCGGGCCGTCCTTGTTTTCCTTGCGCTGGCGGTTGTCATCGGCCTGCCTTTCGCCCTCAAACCCGAGGAGGGCCTCTTCGACAAGGCCGACGACACACTGGTCGTCATCACCCCCCACAACGAGGCCATCCGCCACGAATTCTCGGTGGCTTTCGCGCGCCACTACCGGGAGAAAACCGGCCGGTCGGTGCGCATCGACTGGCGGATGCCGGGCGGCACGAGCGAGATTGCGCGCTACCTGAAGAGCGAATTTTTTGCGGCCTTCAAGGTGTATTGGGCGCGGGCGGGCGGCGCGTGGACGCCCGAAGTGCAGGGGGCCTTTGACAATCCGCGCATCGAGTTGCCCGAGGATCCTGCCGGAGACAATGCCGCGCAGAGCGCCCGGCGGGCTTTCCTGGATTCCGATGCGGGCATCGGGATCGATGTCTTTTTCGGTGGCGGGGCCTACGATTTCAACATCCAGGCCGACGCGGGGCGGTTGGTGGACTCGGGGGTGATTGCGCGGCACCCGGATTGGTTCGGGGAGAATTCGATTCCGCACACCGTGTCCGGAGAAAGTTTTTACGATGCGGAGGGCCGTTGGATCGGGGCGGTTGTTTCGTCTTTCGGGATCTGCCTGAACACCGATTCCCTCAAGCGCCTCGGGGTGGCCGAAGTGCCCGCCGCATGGGAGGCCCTCGGGCGGCCCGAGTTCCTGAAGGAAGTGGCCCTTGCCGATCCGACCAAGAGCGGTTCGGCTGCGAAAGCCTTCGAAATGATCATCCAGGAGCAGATGCAGAAGCGGGTCCGGGAATCGGGGCTCGAGGACAACGAGCAAGCGGTGGCGCAGGGGTGGTTGGACGGCCTTGCGATCATCCAACGCGCAAGCGCCAACGCACGGTATTTCACCGATGCGGCATCGAAGGTGCCCGTCGATGTCTCGCAGGGCGATGCCGCCATCGGCATGTGCATCGACTTTTACGGACGCTACCAGAGCGAGGCGGTGCGCGTTGCCGACGGGGACTCGCGCCTTGTGTATTTCACCCCGGAGGGCGGCTCCTCGGTCGGGGTCGATCCCATCGGCATGCTCCGCGGCGCCCCCAACCCGGAAACCGCCCGCGCGTTCATCGACTTCGTCCTTTCCATCGAGGGTCAGAAACTGTGGAATTTCAAGGTCGGCACGCCCGGAGGCCCCGTCCGGTATGCGCTGCGCCGCCTGCCCGTCCGCAAGGAGCTTTATGCGCCGGAATTTGCCGCCTTCCGGTCGGATCCCGGCGTCTTCCCCTACCAAGAAGCATCCATGTTCACGTACCATCCGGCATGGACCGGGCCGCTTTTCAAGACGATGAGTTTCATCATCCGGGTCACGTGCCTGGACCCCCATGACGAGCAGGTCGAAGCGTGGACGGCCCTTCTTGCCGCGGACTTCCCGCCGCGCGCCACCGAAACCTTCTCGGATCTCTCCGCCGTCAATTACACCACCGCCATGGAAGACATCCGTCCCGCCCTCGCCGCCGCCGACCGCATCATCGAAGTCCAGCTCGCCAAAAAACTCGGCGACCACTTCCGCAACCAATACCGCGAGGCAGCCCTCCTCGCCAAAGAAGGCAAATGAGCAACACCCTCGCCAAACTCGTTTACGCCGTCACCGGGGTCTTTTTCTTCTTCTTCTTCCTGTGGCCGATCGGCGAGACCCTGCGCGGCGCGTTCTTCGACTCGGACGGCACGTTCACCATGGCGTATGTGATCGAGGTGTTCCGCAACCCGGTTTACCTTGAGGGGCTGTCCAATGCGTTTTGGATGGCGGTGTGGAGCACCGCGCTTGCGCTTCTGCTGGCCGTTCCGCTGGCTTTCATCGCCGACCGGTATTTGTTTCCCGGCAAGAACCTGCTTTGCTCGTTGATTCTGGTGCCGATGATTTTGCCGCCGTTTGTCGGGGCGATCGGGATCAAGGCGATTCTGGGTCAGGCGGGGGCGTTCAATGCGCTGTTGGTGGATCTCGGCTTGATGCAGGCCTCCGATCCGGTGGACTGGCTCGGGCAGGGGCGTTTCTGGGGCGTGGTGATCATGAATGCCCTGCACCTCTACCCCATCCTTTACCTCAACGTCGTCGCGGCACTGGCCAATGTCGATCCCGCCATGGAAGAGGCCGCGGAAAACCTCGGGTGCACCGGCCCGCGCAAATTCTTCAAAATCACCCTGCCTCTCATCATGCCCGGACTCTTCGCCGGCGGAACCATCGTCTTCATCTGGTCGTTCACCGAACTGGGAGTCCCCCTCATGTTCGAGTTCACGCGGGTGACCTCCGTGCAGATTTTCAGCGGGATCAAGGATATCGGGGGCAATCCGTTTCCCTTTGCGCTGGTGGCTGTGATGCTGGCTTCGACGGTGGTCCTTTACGCGGGGGGCAAGTTTTTTTTCGGGCGCAATGCGCACGCGATGATGTCCAAGGCCACCAGCCAGGGCGGTCCGCGCAAACCGGGCCTCCTGACCGGCCTCCTTTGCACCGCAGCCTTCGTCTTGGTCACCTTCCTTGCCATCCTTCCCCACCTGGGCGTCATCCTCGTCGCCTTCTCCCGGGATTGGTACATGAGCGTCCTGCCCGCCGACTTCACCCTCGCCAATTTCGAGGCGGCCCTCGGGCACAACCTGACCCTGCCCTCCATCCAGAACAGCCTCAAATACGCGGGCCTTGCGACCCTCGTGGATATCGTCCTTGGCATTGCCATCGCCTATGTCGTCGTGCGCACAAAGCTTCCCGGGCGCCAGATCCTCGATGCGATGGCGATGCTGCCCCTTGCCGTTCCGGGTCTCGTGCTGGCTTTCGGCTACCTTGCGATGACCCAGGAAGGCAAGTTGTTTGCGGCGCTCAATCCGGTGAACGACCCCCTGTTGATTTTGGTCATTGCCTACAGCGTGCGGCGTCTGCCGTATGTGGTGCGGTCTGCGGCGGCGGGCTTCCAGCAGACCAGCGTGACCCTCGAAGAGGCCGCGCAAAACCTCGGGTGCCCACCTTTCAAGGCCATGCGCAAAATCACCCTGCCGCTCATCATGGCCAACCTGCTGGCCGGCGGCCTGCTCGCCTTCTCGTTCGCCATGCTCGAAGTGAGCGACTCGCTCATCCTCGCGCAAAAACAGCAGGACTTCCCGATCACCAAGGCCATCTACGAGCTCTACCAGTTGCTCGGCGACGGCCGCTTCATCGCCAGCGCCCTCGGAGTCTGGGCCATGGCCTTCCTC
>CAZGNH010000318.1:0-2173 GCA_964527025.1 uncultured Chthoniobacterales bacterium
GCGCCCGAACTGCCCGATTCCGAGCTGGGCGACAATCGAGTAGCCGATGTCGCGGAAGGATGAGTCGACTTGTTTCCACGCATCGAGATCTTCGTTGTCGAGGATGCCGAAACTGCCGGCGCGCGGCTTGGGCTTGGCGATGGTTTTTTTGCCTTTCCACTGGCAGGGCATGGGGTGGAGCCAACCGGGGGACGGGGGCATGAGCCCGGCGATGCTCAGGCGCAGGTATTCGGCATCGAGCGAATCGCGGGTGACGATTTCGGCCGTCGGCAGCAGGGACGCGCCGGCGCGGTCGGTGTGCAAAAACGAAAGATCCGACAGGAGACGGCACAAAGGGTGGCGGGTGAAGAGGTGCTGGACCGGAATCTCTTCGGCGGCGGCAATCTCATCCAGCCACCGCTGCCCGGCGCGGTTCGGAACAAGCCGGCCGTCCTGCTTCCCATCAAACAGCGCATGCAAGTGAAAGAGCGCCCAGCGGGCCGTGAGCGCAATGCGTTCGATGAACCGGTCCCGCGGGTAGTTCGGGTAGGAAAGTTGCAGAATCAAACGCGAAAGAACCGGCCATGCGGCCCCCAGCAAATCCATGTCTTTCGGGCTGTCCCCAAGGGCCGAAACCGCGGCATCCACCCGCTGCAAAAACCGCGTCCGAACCACAATCCGGACCTCTTCGGCACGGAAATCGCGCCCGAAACGGATCTCGCGCGTCGCATGCGCCGGAAGCCCCTCGTGCGAAACCACATGCAGGGGCGCCTCCCGGTTCGACGTATTGCCCGCTACAAGGTCCGCAAACACCCCGTTTACCCACGCGCTCCGCGCCAAACGCTCCCCGAGAATCTCAAGCGACCTCCCAAGCCACGCGCAAACCGCCACCGAACGCTCGTTCTCCGGCCGCAAGACGGGCAACCCGGAAGGCACTGCCTCCACCAACATGCAAAAAAACCCGTCAAACCGCCTCGCAAACGACTGCGCAAGGTATTCTTCCCACCGGGTTTTCTCCCCCTCGAAAACCGTGAGGCTCTCGGGGATCCGCCGGTCCGGTCCGGGCGGAAGTGAAGCCGGCGGCGGCTCCTCACGCATCCCACCGCCCGCCGCTTTGAAAAATCCGTTTTCCATCGCTCCACCACTTTGGCTCCGCGCACCGCCCCGGTCGATCCCCATTTGCAGAGCCGACGGTCAGGGGAATTATCTTCCCTTCATGATCGTGCATTGCAAAGGGAAGAGCAGGCAGGGACCGATCCAGTCTCCGCCTCCCCGCGCCATCCACTGCACAATATGGTCCAAACTCGGCTGGGGGTCGCCTTTCACGTAGGTGACCGAAGGGGTTGCATACGGGGCGATATCAAGGGGTTCGTAGTTGAGGGCTGCCACATGGATGGTGGTGCCGGGTTCGATGCCGTGGTCGAGCAGACCGCGGGAAAGCCCGATGGCATCCAGCTCGCTGATACAGAGGACTCCGTCCGGGCGTGGATCCATGGCGGCAAAATGTGAGGCTCCCCCGCGCGCCCTCTCGAGAAAGGGGGTTTCTTCGGATTGGCCGGCAAGCAGGATGTGCGGGGTGGACTTCTTGGTTGAAACCCACAGCTTGTAGTGTTCGATCATTTGCTCGATGAGCGGCGATTGGCTGTAGGCACTGAAGAGTGCAATGCGCCGGCAACCGGCCCCCTGCATGTGATCAAGCATGGTTCCGACCAGATGGGGCGGACAGGGAACCAGCGATGGAATATTGTAGGCACTCCAATCACGCCCGAGCAATGCGACGGGGGTCTTTGACCCGCAAACAAATGTGTTTCCTGTCGCATCGGCTGCACCAAGTGAGCCGACTTGCTGTCCAGCCTGCGGCCACCAAGAAGTCAACGCGTCCGGCCACCCGGACGTGCGCGCCCTGCACCGGAGGGCTTCAAGGTGAGTTCCTCGTATTGACATGGGGCCGGGGTTGGGGGATACCTGCGGGCAGACGGCCGGGCCGGGTGCATCCAAACCAATGAGAGTAAAAAGCAGAGGAATGGTACCGCTTGCGGAGGAGGCGGTGGTCGTTTCGGAGACGCCGGATCCGGCAGTGGTGTTCAATGCGAGCCCGGGAATTTGCCGGTTGCCGTCGGGGCGGCTGGTGGCGACGACCGACTGGCGCGGGCCGGGGATGGGGGAGGTGTCGGGGCCGAAGTTTGAGAGCACC
>CAZGNH010000319.1:0-4258 GCA_964527025.1 uncultured Chthoniobacterales bacterium
GTTCCAGCAATGACTCAATTTTTTTACGCTCACTGCCGGGATCGCGGCAGCTTTCGGCTCCCGCAAGCAACTCGAAAAGCGTGATTGTGGAAATGCCGAGGTCTGATGGCACATGCGACAGCATCCTGCATCTCACGCTCTCATCCCCACGCATTGCCGCGATGCATGCATTCGTGTCCAGCAAATGAGTCATGCGCCCAAATCCACGGAGGGTGGCATGACCCCCTGATCTCCCCGCTTGAAAGCCGGGTCTTCAATGCGGATCGAATCGAAATACCCCGGCGGCCAGGTCGCATGTGTTATCGGCTCGATCAACACCCCATCCCCAAGTTTACGGATGCTCACCTTCTTGCCCGGAAGCCTCATCTCCTTCGGCAACCGCACCGCTTGGCTCCGTCCATTCATGAAAATCGTCGTTGTCATATGCCGTATATACCAGATGGCGATTCTATCGTCAATATGGTGGATTCCTGATTTTCCCGAAATCGGCGATAGCTCGGGGCGACTTGCCACCATCTGCTGGCCGATTCGATTTTCGAGGATTACGTTGGCAGGGTGAGCGCCGATCTTTTGCTCAACCATCGTTCCCCGCCGGAGGCGAAGATTGCCTGCTTCCGGCGGCTGTTTCGCGGACGGACGGATGTTTATCCGCGCCGCTTCGAGAACCGGCGGACTGGGAGGTCGGGCTATTCCCCCGCCTGCGGCAACGAGTGGATGCGGGGGATTTGCGAAAAGCCGCGAATCAAATGTTCGGATTGTCCGAATCAGGCATGGTTGCCCGTGACCGACGAGGTCGTTCGCCGGCACCTCGAGGGGCGGGATGAGGCGGGACAACCATTTGTCATGGGGGTTTATCCGATGCTATTGGACGAGGCGTGTTACTTCCTCGTCGCCGATTTTGACGGGGAGGCATGGCGGGATGATGTGGCAGCCTTCCTGCGCACGTGTGCCGAAAACGGGATTCCGGCCGCAGTCGAGCGTTCGCGCTCCGGCAATGGGGGACATGTGTGGATTTTCTTCGATGCCGCGGTGTCCGCGGCTCAAGCGCGGCGTCTCGGTGCGTTTTTGCTCTCCGAAACGCTCGATCGGCGCCCGGAAATTGGATTGTGTTCCTATGACCGGTTTTTTCCAAACCAGGACACCCTGCCGCGGGGCGGGTTCGGCAACCTGATCGCGTTGCCGCTTCAAAGACTGCCCAGGGAGCGTGGGAACTCCGTATTCCTCGACGAAAACCTAGAACCCCATGCCGACCAATGGGCCTTCCTCGGTCGGATCGAAACCCTCCCGCCCACTCAACTTGAATCCGTGGTCGGGCAGGCTGCAAAAGCGGGCTGCATTCTTCCGGTGCGCATGGTGCCGGATGACGAATTCCGCCTTACGCCGTGGAATGCTCCGCCTTCCCGCCGTGCGGCCGCGGAAAAGATTACCGAAAGCCTGCCCTCCGAAATCCGCATCGTTCTCTCCGATCAAGTTTACATCCCGAAAGAGGGCCTCCCGCCACGTTTGCGCAACCGGATGGTTCATCTCGCGGCTTTCCAGAATCCGGAGTTCTACCGTGCGCAGGCCATGCGGTTGCCGACGTATGACACGCCGCGCATTATCTCCTGTGCCGAAGACCACGAGGCACATCTGGCGCTGCCCCGCGGGTGTTTGGACGACCTCTGCGAGATGTTGGCAAAGCTCGGAGTGGCGCTTGGCATCGAGGATTTGCGCACTGCGGGCGAGCCGGTCGATGTGGCATTCGGCGGAACGCTGCGCCCAGCGCAGGAAGCCGCAGCCAAGGCGCTGGCAGAGCATGACACGGGCGTTCTGGCCGCCACGACCGCCTTCGGCAAAACCGTGCTCGCCGCATGGCTCATCGCCCGGCGCGGCGTAAACACCCTGATCCTCGTCCACCGTCAACAGCTCATGGAGCAATGGGCCGAACGCCTCGCGCAATTTCTCGGCATGCCCGACAAGAGCTTCGGCCGCCTTGGCGGGGGGCGCCGCAAGCTCACCGGATGCGTTGACATCGCTCTCATTCAAAGCCTCGTGCGCAAGGGAGTGGTGGATGATCGCGTGGCAAACTACGGGCATCTCATTGTGGATGAATGCCATCATCTTCCTGCCGTGAGTTTCGAGCTGGTGGCGCGGCGGGCCAGGGCACGCTATGTCACCGGACTGTCCGCCACAGTCGCGCGAAAAGACGGCCACCATCCAATCATTATGATGCAATGCGGTCCGGTGCGCTATCGCGTGGACGCCAGATCGCAGGCCGGAGCGCGACCGTTTGCGCACCATGTCCATGTGCGCCCGACCGCATTCCAACCCGGCTGCGATCTTTCGGAAGATTCGCGCAAGGCATTCCATGAAATCTGCCGGGATCTCCAAACAGACGAAAAACGCAATGCGATGATCGTTTCCGATGTGGCGGAGTGCCTCCGTGAACGGCGCAACCCCATCGTCCTGACCGAGCGCACCGATCATGTTGACCTGCTCGGGGAGTCGCTCGCGGAACTGGATGCCGAACTGTTTGTCCTGCGCGGAAAACTGCGCAAAAGCGATCTCCGGCGCACCATGGCGGAGCTTCGAGACCTGCCCGCCGGCCGCCTCCGCATCATAGTTGCAACGGGGAAATTTGTGGGGGAAGGCTTCGACGACCCGCAACTCGACACCCTGTTTCTTGCCATGCCGGTGGCTTGGCGCGGCACGGTTGTCCAATATGTCGGACGGCTGCACCGGCTCCACGACGGCAAACGCGAAGTCCGTGTTTACGACTACGCCGATCTCAACGTGCCGATGCTCGCCCGGATGTTCGACAAACGGTGCCAAGGTTACGAATCGGCAGGGTATACCATCCTTCTCCCCGGCAGCGCCCTGCCGGGATGGCCGCCGGAAGTTCCGCTGCCCGTCGATCCGGCGTGGAAGCGCGATTACTCCGGCAGCATCCGGCGACTCGTCCGCGACGGCGTGGACATCCCGCTCGCCGACCTTTTCGTCAAGGCCGCCCAACCGCACGCCGGCGCAGGGCATCCGCGCAGCGCATCGGAGGCCTTTCTGTTCCGCCGCCTCGAGACGCTGCCCGCCACGAGGGGGCGCTTCCGGCTCAACGCCCGGCTCCCGATCCCGTTCGACCAACACAGCGGCATGGAAGTGGATTTCTTCTGCTCCCAAGCCAAGCTCGCCATCGAAATCGATGGCTCCCAGCACCTCGGCGACGAGGACGCCTACCGCCGGGACCGCCGGAAGGATGCGCTTCTCCAGCAGCACGGCATCCGGATTCTACGCTTCCTCGCCTCGGACGTTGCAAGGCGGCTGGACACGATTTTGGATGGCGTGTTACGGGCGCTGACTTGATACCGGGACGGATCGGATGGGATTTTTCGCGCGCTGGGACAACGGCCAATCAGGTGCGGTTCCGCCGCCCCTGCCGGGGCGGGGTCGTGTGGGGGCACGGGTGGCCCGGTGGTTCCCCGGTGGTTCCGCTGCGGTTGCCAAGTGCCACCGCGCCTGCCCTGCGGGCTGCCTTCGGCAGGCGGTCTCGCTCTGCTCGGCTCACCACCGGCCCGCGCCCCTCCGGGGCGCTTGCTTGGCAACTTACCGAATCTGTGGGACACTTGACACATGAAATCATCCGTTGTTTCCATCGACCCTGAGATCATGGGCGGAACACCCTGTTTTGCGGGAACCCGTGTTCCGGTCCAGACCCTGCTTGACTACATCAAGGCGGGGGATTCGATTGATGAGTTCCTCGAAGATTTTCCTTCGGTCGGAAATGAAAAAGTGATCGCCTATCTGGAGGAATCCAAAGATCTGATCCTCAGGGAAGCCGGATATGCGGGTGCTGCTTGACGAGTGCGTCCCAAAACGCCTTGGCCGACATCTGGCTCCGCATGACTGCCGGATCCCCGCGCAGCTTGGATGGGACGGCATCAAAAACGGCCGCCTGCTGGCGCTTGCGCAAGATGAGTTCGACGTGCTGGTCACGATGGACCGTAACCTCTCATTCCAGCAATCCCTCCCAAAATTCCGGATTGCGCTGGTCGTGCTCCGCGCCCGATCGAACCGCCTCGGGGACCTTCTTCCCCTCGTGCCGGAGATCGTCTCCGCCATCTCCTCCGCAAAGCCCGGCACGGTTTCCGTCGTGGGCCGGTGAGGTGACAACCACCGGTCTTCGGGGCACACATATGATCCGCCCCGCAAGGGGCGGCGGGATGGCTCGGAAGCCGAACGGAGTGCCGCCTTTACGTTCCGGACAAAGAGCCCTTCGGGGCGGATG
>CAZGNH010000320.1:0-2633 GCA_964527025.1 uncultured Chthoniobacterales bacterium
CCGCCCCCTCGAACATTCTCTAAAAAGAGTATGGCCCGTAAAAGGGGGAGACCCGGAGCCGAGGGCGCGGCGTGCTCGTCAGCATGGAGTCCGGCACGAGCATGGCCTACGCGCTTGATTCCATCCAGGAACGCGGACGCCTCTTCATCGGCCCCCAACAGGAAATCTACGAAGGTATGATCGTCGGCGAAAACGCGCGCCCCGACGACATGCCGGTCAACCCGTGCAAGGCCAAAAAACTCACCAACATGCGCAGCCAGGGCGACGGCAAGGGCATCCAGCTCGCCCCCCCGGTCCTCATGACCCTCGAGCGCTCGATCGAATTCATCGCCCCGGACGAATACGTCGAGGCCACACCCAAATCCCTCCGCCTGCGCAAAAAAATTCTTGATGCGACCGCGCGCAAGCGCGCCGCTCCGAAGAGCGAGTGATCAATCTCCGAGGCGGCGCCGGCCGGCGAGGGCGCGTTGGAGGGTGAGGGGGTCGGCATGGTCGAGTCCGCCGCCGGCCGGCAGGCCGTGGGCGATGCGGGTGACCGGGACCCCGCGGGTGGAAAGGATTTCGTGCAGGTAGGAGGTGGTGGCTTCGCCTTCGACGTCGGCGCTGAGGGCGAGGATGATTTCGGCTGGGTGTTGGCTGGCGATGCGTTCGAGGAGGCCTTCGATGCGCAGGTGTTCGGGGCCGATGTGGTCGAGGGGCGCGAGGCGTCCGCCCAGCACGTGGTAGAGGCCCTGGAAGTTGCCGGTGCGTTCGATGGGAAGCACGTCGGTTGCCTGTTCGACGACGCAGATTTCACGGCCCGCGCGGGTGGAGTCGGCGCAGATTTCGCAGAGGGAGGCGGTGGCAAAGAAGCCGCAATCGGCGCACGGGCGGATGGATTGCGCAGCGTGCGAGAGGGCCGCGGCGAGGTCGGCGGGACGGGCGTCGCCGGCGGAGCAGAGCCACAGGGCGATGCGTTCGGCGCTGCGCGGGCCGATGCCCGGCAGGCGCCGGAACTCGCGGGCAAGATCGCGGAATGGCTCCGGGTAGTCCGCCCGCTTCACACGGTTTGGAACAGGAGGGTCTGCTCGCGTTCCGCGCCGGTGTCACCACGGCGCGCGCGCTCGACCCGGCGGATGTAGAAGTCCAGCGCCGCGTCGGGAATGCCCGTGATGCGGCTTTGTTGAAACTCCTCGAGGGCTTTGTCCCACTTTTTCTCGCGGTAGTAGATCACGCCGCGCCAGAAGCAGTCGCGGCTGCGCTCACGTTCGGGCGAAAGCGCGTGTTTGGGAGAGAGGATTTCGTAGAGCTCGAGCCGGCGCATCTGGCCGGTTCCCTTGAGTACCTCGATCGGACGCGCCTCGAAGGTCTCCTGCGCAAGATCGAAGGTCACGGGCCCGACCAAAATCCGCGACCCGTAGGTCGCACACGCCGCACACAGCCTCCGCGCCAGCTCGACCGCCGCCCCTGCAACACTGAAACTCGCCAACCGGCTGCCACCATAGGACGCTCCGATCATTTCCCCGGAATTGATGCCGATGCGGAAATCGAACCGCCGCTGCCACGTGGCATCACACTCCTTGTTCAGAATGTCGAGGCGCTGGAGCAAATCCAAGGCCGCCCGACAGGCCTTGGCCGCATGGTTCGGGTCGGGCACCGGCGCACCGAACACCACCCGCAGGCTCTCCCCCGTGCACTCATCCAAATACCCCCCCACCTCGACCAAATAGTCGGAAGCCGTCTGCAAATACAGATTGGTCATCGACGCGTAATCGGCCGGATTGAGCAGCTCCATGAGCTCCCGGTGGTTCTGCACCTCGCACACCACCACCGTCCCCTCGATCAGCTCGCCCGGAAAATCCGCCGGCATCTCGGAGTTCACCAAATGCGAAAAATCACTCCGCGGAACCCTCTGGTAAAACAGCCGCTCGATCACCTTTTTGCGGGCACCGCTGCCGCTCCTGCCATAGGCAAGCCCGACCCCGAAGCTGAGCAGGATCGCGAAAAGGGAAGGAAACGGGGAAAAGTAGATATTGTAGAGCGAGAGCACGAGCGAGAAGGTGACAAATAGAATGGCCGTGGCCGCCGCCACAACCGCCTTGAGCGCGGGTCGGGTGATGTCCACGGTCGTCCATGCCACCGCAAAGGCAAGGGACGCAAACACAACCATCTGGGCTCCGAGCGGCACCACGCGCGGCGAGGCCAGATTATAAATTTTCTTGAGCACGATGTCGGGGGTCGTGGAAATCCACCCGGTCACGGTCAGAAAGAGAACCAGCAGAGCCGTGCCCGTGCCGATCAGCAGCGTCGCCTTGAGATACCTCATGAGCGGATGGGGATTTGGGGATTTTCGTGCATGTGCGGGATCAATCGAAAAGTTAAGCCCCGTCGCGGACGGAAAATCAAGACATGGTTGGAACCGCCACAAGGAAAAATCAGGAGTTTTCCGATGCGCCCCCCCCGGCCCCTGCCGCCCGGTAGGACTCGACAACCCACCGGCTGAGGGTTCCATCCGGGTCGTCCACCGCCGCACGGGAGATCGAAAAGCATGACCGGCCGCTGTTTTTTTTGATGAGCGCCAATCCGAATTGGTAGTCGCGGAAGCGGCTCTCGCAGGTCTCCCTCACCCCCGCCCCGGCCCCGGCCGCCAACTC
>CAZGNH010000321.1:0-2611 GCA_964527025.1 uncultured Chthoniobacterales bacterium
CGCGTAGTGACTGATCCGGGTGGCGCTGATGCCGGGAGTGGGGGCGGCCGGTTCGGGCATGGGGTAAAGCTCCTCCTTGCCTGCCGCCTCGGCGGGGCCGATGGCACGGTCATACAAGGCGACGCCTTCGATGCGCCCGGTCCATTGGCGTTCCCACGGCGGGGAATTCCCGAACGTGAAACCGGCTTCGCCGCTCCATGCGGACAGGCCGCCGGACATGAGTGTCGAGGTGACCGCCTCCACGCCGTTGATCGAAGCGTGCAAACGCCCCGGCGCGTAGGAAACGAGCACATGGGCGGGACGCCCCGCAAAGGCCTCTCCGATCTGAATGTTGAATGGATCGGAGGCGGATGTCCGGAGGTGCACCACGAACCGGTTGCCCTCCTGCGCACAAGCAAAAAGCCGTTCTCCCGCCCCGTTCACCAATGCAACCATATCCCCCTCCTGCTCCGCCACCGAAGGTGTGACAACCGCCTCGAACGAAAATTCACCACCGGCACCCACACGCTCGATCAACGCTTCCGCCAAACCCCCGACAAGAAAATGGCCGCCCGGCACGATCTCCATGTCAAAGCGCCGCCCGAAACGTGCCGTGCCCCGCGGCTCGACGGTCACACGCCCTCCGCGTCCGCCCGAGGCCGTGCGCAATTCCGGCACCACCCGGTCGTTCTTCCAAAAAAAGACAAGGCCCTCGTTGGTACCGGGCCATGTGCGCGTCCAATCGGCCTGCTCCTCCTGAAAATGCCCGCCGTTGTGTTGTCTGCCTTCGAGCTCCGCCGCCCGGCCCCCCTCGATCCAGACATTGGGAGCGAAATCCGCATGGGCGTTGTCGGTCAGGCGCGTCCAGGCCTCGATGCTCCTGATGTCCGGTGCGAAGCGGGCAAGGTAGACTTCGACCTGGGTTCCCCCCGCGCCGATGCTCGCCTTGCCTTCCCCGGCGGAATAGGGACCCGTGAGGCACAGGAAGCGCGGGTGGTTGGTCCATGCGGGGTGATATACCTCGAAATCCCGGAGGGCTTGGAGGTTGTTGATGGGCACCCGCCACGGCTTGGGGTTGCCCGGCTCGCTGACGATGATGTCGCGGTGGTTTCCGTGGAAGACAAAGGACAGGTAGCTGTTGTCGGGTGCCATGCCCGGCCAGCACCCCTTGGCAACGAACCGCCATGCGACATTCGGCACCTCGGCGACCCCGCCCCGCGGCCACGGAAACACCGACGCCATCCGCCGCCCGTCACGTGAAACCTGCAGGCTTCCCGGCGAGGCGGTGTTGACCGGCGTCAAATCCCAAAAAATCTCCTGCACGGGATCGGACAGTTTGTAGCGGACAAGCGGGGTTTCGGGATTGAACGGATCGATCTGCGCGATCACATGGTCCTCGCCGGTGGCGGGATCCCTCCAGAGGGCCGCGGCGACCCCGTCCGAAAGCCGCCGGTTGTTCGAACCGTCGAAGTCCACCACAAACGTCTCGCGTGTGTGCCGGTTCGAATAGACGATTTTTTCCCCGTCGGAGGTCAGCATCGGCTTGAAGTAATTCGAGGGCTCCTCGAGCACGAGGCGCTCGCCGCGGCCATCGTGCGAATCAAACGCGGCGAGCTGGTGGGCGTCCGACGACCAGCTCCCATAATCGGCGGGATCGCCGGCGCTGCGGATCCAGACGGCGCGCACCCGTGCTCCGCCTGCCAATTGCCCCACGGTCATCAGGGGCGCCGGTGCGCCCGTTTTGGGCGGCTTGCGGGCGGCCGCCACGGCACATCCCGCGGAGAGCAGGGAAGCACCAAGGAAGAGCCATGCTGTGAAGCGCATCATCGGAAGAAAACCCGGCGGAACGTGCCCGTGCTCCGTGCGGGCACTGGCTGCCCAACAACCATCGCCATGGAAGTGGGTAAGTCAAGCGCCGCCCTGTCGGGAAGAATTGGATTGGCATTTCCCGGCCCGATCGGTTGGGATGCAGTCCGTGAGCGTTCCACAGAACACGATCGCCATCGTTTACGACTACGACCAGACGCTTTCTCCGAGCACGATGCAGGAGGAGGCGCTCTTCCCGACCTTCGGGATCAACCCGGAGGCCTTTTGGCGGCGGTGCGACGAGCTGGTCCACACAGCCGGCTACGACAACGAACTCGCCTACATCAAGGTCATGCTTGACTCCCTCGAAATGGACCGCCCGACCAACGCGGACCTCAGGGCACTGGGCACCAAACTCAATTTTTATCCAGGACTGCCCGAGATGTTCGAGGAGTTTCGCGGGGGACTGCTCTCCCCCGAACACGATGTCCAAGGAATCCGCGTCGAACACTACATCATCTCATCCGGACTGAAGGTCCTCATCGAAGGCAGCCGCCTCGCGCCCCATGTGCGCGCCATCTTCGGGTGCGAATTCGCCGAAGACGAGTCCGGCCGCATCAGCTTCCCCCGCAGGGTCATCGGCCACACCCAAAAAACCCAGTTCCTGTTCCGCATCAGCAAGGGAATGCTCGACCTGTCCACCGACGTGAACGACCACGTGCCCGTCGACCTGCGCCCGATCCCTTTCCCCCACATGATTTATGTCGGCGACGGCCCCACCGACGTCCCGTG
Organism: uncultured Chthoniobacterales bacterium; assembly: GCA_964527025.1. Taxonomy (GTDB): domain Bacteria; phylum Verrucomicrobiota; class Verrucomicrobiia; order Chthoniobacterales; family Terrimicrobiaceae; genus CAZGNH01. The sequence goes on from CAZGNH010000321.1 coordinate 2,578, forward strand.
TTTCACCGTCATGCGGCAATTCGGCGGCCAGGCC
>CAZGNH010000322.1:0-2902 GCA_964527025.1 uncultured Chthoniobacterales bacterium
CGGGGGAGGGCTGTATGCGTGCATACTGTCCGAACCGCGATTCAAGCCCAACGCCGTCCCAGCCTGCCTCCCGCAAGTCGCAGCAGATGGCTTGTGAGATATGCGGGCTGGCGGCAAGGGGACGGATTGCAGCATGGTTTTTGAATGCCAGCAGACTCCCGGCCTGCGTGATGCTCTTTATGTGGTGGCCATCCTCGAGGCCATGGACCGGAGCCTCAAAGAGCGCCGCCCCGTGCGCGGAGCATGCGGTGGCGGAGGGTGTCGTAGATGGGTTCTCCGCGGACAAGGGTTGCGCAGAGCATGGCGCCGCCCGAGGCGACCAGCATTGGGACCATGAGGTTGGAAGTGGCGGGCATTTCGGCGATCAGGATGATGCCGGTCAGCGGCGCCCGCACGACGCCGGTGAAGAAGGCGCTCATGCCGACAACGGCAAAGGCCACGGGAGACAGGGAAAATCCCAACGGGAGGATCATGTTTGCGCCCGCGACAAACAATGTGCCAAGGGCCGCCCCGACCAAAAGCAGGGGGGCGAAGAGCCCCCCCGGGGTCCCGGCCGAGTAACTCAGGGGACCGAGGAACCACCGCACCACAAAAATGATGGCAACCGTTGCAAGAGGGAGTCCCCCCGCAAGGATTGCCTGCGAGAGGTTGTCGCCTCCGCCCACGAGCGCCGGGGAAAACCACGCGACGACACCGACAAGCGCGCCGACCACCGCCGCGCGCGCCTCGGCGGGCCAGCGCCCGAGGCGCTCCATGGCCGCAATCAGGCCGATGGTCAGACGGTTGTAGAGCACGCCGAGCAGCCCGAGGGCGCAGCCGAACACGAAATAGAACGGGAACGTTCCCGGCCCCTCTGCGGGCAGGGGATCCACGCGGAAGTCGGGCGAACCCCCGAGCAGCCACCGGGCCACCGCAATGGCCGTGGCGGCAGCGAGCAAGGTGAGGATCGTGAGTCGCAGCCGGAACGCGCGGGCCACTTCCTCGAAGACAAACAGGGAGCCTCCGAACGGCGCGTTGAAGGCCACGGCCAGCCCCGCCCCTCCGAGCGCCGCCTGCATGTCCCGGACGACCCCCACGGCACACCGGAGACGGGTGGCCAGCCATGCCCCGATCGTCGCACCCATCTGGATTGTGGGCCCCTCGCGCCCGAGGGCCAGACCGGTGCCGATCCCAAGGAACCCCCCCACAAACTTGATGGGAACGATCCAGAACGACGCCGGCAGAGCCTCGTGCCGCATGATTGCCTCGACGTGCTGGACTCCGGACCCCGCGGCCAGCGGCTGGCGGCGCACAAGAAACCGCGCCAGCCCGGCACCCGCCGCACCCAAAACGACCGGCGCCAACCATCCGACCCACGGCCACGCATGCGCCCACTCGACAAAGGCGACATGCCGCGGGCCCACCCAGACCAAAGCAGCCCGAAAGCCCGCGCCCACCACACCGACAAGCACCCCTCCGATCACTGCAGCCACGCAGGCGCGCGAGAGACCAGAAGTCTCGGAATCCAAATCATCCTGTCCGGAATTTGTGGAGATCATTTCCTTGCCGGGCCTGTGCCGTCCGCCAAGCAGACTGCGCCGTTGATTGCCGATTGTGCGCGTTTGGAGTGTCGAAGTCCAATCCCCCTTTGAAAATCAGGAATCGAAAACCAAAGTTCCATCCTCTGGCATGGATTTTCCGGACCCTTCTAGAGGAAGAGCGGGCGGATGTGGCGTTCCAGAAGATTGTGTGTCACGTTGCGGGAAATCGAGTCCTCGCAGGCCTCGATCTGGTCGAGGTACCTTGGCCCCATCTTCGCGGCAACCTTGAACCCGACATGCAGCAACTGCCGCATATGCGGGTTGAAGCGGGCATCGGACGGGTCGTGGCGCACCGCACGGACAAATTCCTCGCTGCCCCAACGGTCTGTCTCCGCGCTCCCGGGCAGGCGGCCGCGGTCGATGTCGATCACGGTGGCATACGGGGCGCAGAGATCGTCGGCACGGGACAGCGCGACAACGTAGATTTCTTTGGCAAGGGCAAGGCCGGAACCGCCCGCTTCGGCAAGCCCGATGATTTCCTCGATCCACGTCGTCCCGGCCGTTTTGAGGTGAAGCCCCGCACCGTGCCGGGTCAACGCCGCGCGGATCGGGCCGTAGATCGAGAATTTGTCGCTGCCGGAGTGGACGCTGAGCTTGAGGTTTGCGGGCAGCCCGTAGGTTTTGACGGCATGGGCGATGACGTGCAGGTCGTCGTTGAATTCGCGTTCGAAACGGACCACGTCCCCCGCGTAGTCGACCCCTTTGTTGAAGCGTCCGGTGAACTTCGGAGCGATGGTTTGGATCGGAATCTTCTCGTCGGCAACGGCGGCAAGGATGACCAGAAGTTCGGGGGGCGTCTGCGGGCTGTCGGTTTCATCCATCGAGATTTCGGGGATGAAGGCACCCTTTGCCGCGGCGATGTGACGGCACACCTTTCCGGCCTCCTGCACCGCAAGGAGAAACTTCCCGGCCACGCGCCCGACGTCCGCGCGCGTGATTTGGAAGGGACGGTCAATCCCCGCGATTTCGATCCGGCCCGCAAGCTCCGGGTGACGGTCCACAAAGGCCCCGACCGCATCCGGGGCGGCGGGTTTGCCGATGAAGTCCGCAACATCGATCGTGAAAAAATCCGACACGGGCAGGAACCGGTCGACCGTCTTGAGGCCGATGTGGTCGGCATCCACGTGGTAGGGCAGCGTCCACCCGGCGTCCTTCACGGCGGCGTCGGCGGCGGCGCGGACGGAGGCCGGATCGGAGCCGATGATGTCGTGCTCGCGGTTCGACTTGTTCCAGACGGGAACAATGCTCACCCCCTGTGAGGCCGCCGTCTGGAATGCGCTCAATTGCGCGCGGGCCTGGTGGGCGAACCGGTCGCCGACACC
>CAZGNH010000323.1:0-3690 GCA_964527025.1 uncultured Chthoniobacterales bacterium
AGCGCCCCCGCCTTCCCCCCAACCTGTACCACCCGCACCCGATCCCCGTACTTCTCGCCAAAAAATTGCATGACCTCCGGGTTGCTCCGCACGTCTTCGTAGGGCACTTCGGTCCATAGAACCGGTGCGTTCTCGAGGATGCGCTCGTTGACCAGCCGCTCGATGTCCCGCACCTGTGCGGGGGTGAGCGGGGGGCTGTTGAAGTCGAAGGTCAATTTTTCCGGCCCGACGAACGATCCCTTTTGGGTGGCGTCGCGGGAGACAGTTTCGTGGAGTGCCCAGTGGAGCAGGTGGGTGACCGAGTGGTGGCGTTCGATGGCGGCGCGGCGCGCGCGGTCCACGGCCACATGGACGGATGCCCCGTCCCCGGGAGGGTCGCCCTCTGCAAGAAAATGGAGCCAGGTGTCTCCAGCTTTCTTGGTGTCGGCGATGCGCCATGCAGCCGCTCCGTGGGCGAGGGTGCCGGTATCGCCGACCTGGCCTCCCATTTCCGCGTAGCAGGGGGTTGAATCGAGAATGAGGGCCGTGCGTCCCTTCACATTGAGGCTTTCGAGGACGCGGGCCTCCGCCTCGAGCGTCTCGAAGCCGGTGAACCGCGTCGGGTCCCTGCCCGCGACCGCCGAGAGTTCGATCACCTGCTGCCTGCGCGCCGCCCGGGCGCGCGCGCGCTGGGCATCCATCAGCCGCCCGAATTCCGCGTCGTCAACGGTCATACCGCGCTCGCGCGCCATGAGCTGGGTGAGATCCAGTGGAAACCCCTGCTCGTCGTAGAGTTTGAATGCAAATGCCCCCGGGATGACCCCGCCCGCGCGGGCGGCCTCTGCCTCGAAGAGCGCGATTCCCTTGTCAAGCGTCCGCAGGAAGGCCTCCTCCTCCGCGTGCAGAACCTCGCGCACATGCGCGCTGCGTTGACGGATCTCCGGAAACGTGTCGCCCATTGTGTTTGCGAGCACGCCGACGAGGTCGTACAGGAACGGGCGGTGCAATCCGAGAGTGCGCCCGTAGCGCACAGCCCGGCGCAGGATGCGCCGCAGCACATAGTTCCGGTCGGTGTTTCCCGGCAGGATGCCATCGGCGATCGCGAAACCAAGGGTCCGCAAGTGGTCGGCGATCACGCGGAATGCGATGTCGTCGGCAACCGGCGAACCGGGCGTGACCGCCGCCCCCGCCACCGGCAGGGACGATCCATAGCGCCGCCCGCTCAAACGCCCGATCTCCTCGAAAATCGGATGGAAAAGGTCGGTCTCGTAATTCGAAATGCGCGCCTTGGAAAAATCCTTGAGCCCGTCGGTCCCCTGCAGAATCGACACCACCCGCTCAAACCCCATCCCCGTGTCCACATGTCGCGCAGGCAACGCGGAATACCCGCCGTCCGCATCCGCATTGAATTGGATGAAAACCAGATTCCAGATCTCGATGCACCGCGGGTCGCCCGCATTCACCAGCCGTCCGCCCGTGTCGCCACCGGGGGTCAAATCCACATGCAGTTCGCTGCACGGCCCGCAAGGCCCCGTCTCCCCCATCATCCAGAAATTGTCCTTCCTGCCGCCATCCACCACATGCCGCGCCGGATCGAGCCCCGCCGCCGCAAAAAGCGCCGCCCAGTTTTCGTGCGCCTCGGCGTCAAAGGAACTCGGATCTCCCGGCCCGGGACGATAGACGGTCGCATACAACCTCGAAGGCGGAAACCCCCAGCGCCCGACCACCAGCTCCCACGCCCACGCAATCGCCTCCGCCTTGAAGTAATCCCCGAAACTCCAGTTCCCCAGCATCTCAAAAAACGTGTGGTGATACGTGTCAAGGCCCACGTCGTCGAGGTCGTTGTGCTTGCCCCCCGCACGGATGCACTTCTGCGTGTCCGCCGCCCGCGCCGGTTCATACGGACTCCCCCGCTCCCCCAAAAAGACCGGCACGAATTGGTTCATCCCCGCATTCGTGAAGAGCAAATTCGGCGCGTCGGGCAGCAGACTCGACGATGGAACAATCGTGTGCCCCTTCCCGCGGAAAAACTCAAGGAACGAACGGCGGATTTCGGATGACGTCATGCCGGGCACATTACCAGCCCCCCGCCCTTTGCCAAGAACCGGAACAGGTGCCCGGCCGCGGCCATGACGACGTCGGTCTTCACCCCGTCCAGGTCGCAACAGCCCGGATCGGGCGAAAACAGCGTATGAAACAGATCGCGCAGCCATGCCTGGGTGGAGGGCTTCGTGGGCGACGATGCTTGGATGGGTGAACTGGTCCTTCAGATCGGCATGCACTTCCGCCTTGGCTGCGGCGCGAACTGCCAGTCTTCCGAAAAGGTGTCGGTTTCGCACGTCCCGCCCTCCAGCAACAACTCCGGCCATGTGCCCTCGCTGAAGTGCCTGTTGCGGAAGTTGATCACACGATACATGTTCAGCATCGTTCCCGCTGGAAACAATTCGATGCGGTTGATTTGCATGTCCCGCCGCGCCGTGAAGCGGCAATCCATGTCCATGGCATCCCCCGCGTTGCGGCGGAGTGTGACGGAAAAGGAGTCCAACGCTTCGGATAGATAATGCAGCCGCAGGGTGTCCCCGTCTTGTTCGACGCGATCCAAGACGGCGGCCGCCGGGCCGGGCTCGATGACCGGTTGCATGAAGTGCGGGGAACCGCACTGCAGAAGACGTTGGTGGTTGCCCCCGTGGCGCAAGGCCAGTGTGCGCGTCGCGTCATCCCACTCCATTTTCATCAAGGAACCGGTCATTTCCATGGTCGGATGTGCCGACAGATCGGGCTTCGAAAGTCAAGGGACGTGGAACATCACAAGAGCGGCGTGGAAACCTTCGACCTGCTTCCTGTGCATCAAAGGAATGGCAAGTAAGCTGCATCCCATGGCCCCGGGGATCGATAATTTCAACGATTGGGATCAGCCTCCCCAAGCATCTGCAATGTTTCCGCAAGATCCGCGCGACGAAAGGGTTTGGAAATGACGTGGTCCATGCCACAGGCCAGGCAGCGATTCACCGCTCGCCGTTGGCTGCGGCCAGGCCAGGATCAGCGGATAGAGTTGTTCATTGGGATGGGACCGCAAAACAACCACCCCCAGCGGGATGCCGGAAATCCGATGCCCCCCGCCATGGCGCATGCAATCCTTCACGTTCACATAAAAAGGGATTTCAAATCACCTGCATCGTGAATATTTTCTCGGTCCTGCAAACCATGGTCACTCTGAAAGAGTTCGTTGATCCCGTCCAGGCCGGATTCATGCAATCCATGCTCGTGGCCCATGGAATCCGCGCGGAGCTTTGGGATCAGGGTGCTTCTGCTTGGACGGCGGGAAGACTGCTTGTTCCCATCCGGCTTGTGGTTCCGTGTGATCAGATGTCCGAGGCAGAGATACTTATTCGTGACTTCGCTTTGTCAAAGACAGACAACGACCCATCGGATGGAAAGTCGTGATGAAGTGTCCGGGGTTGAAGTCATTGGTTATGGGTGCTGAGGGCGGGGTGAGGGGGTCTTTGTCAGCATGGGCTGGGTGGGTTGCCTTTTGCCTTTGGGCTTTTGTGTTGTGGCAGATGTCGTCGCGACCGCCGGGGGATTTTCCCGCGGTGGACATTCCGCATTTCGACAAGGTGGTACATTTTTTGTATTTTGCCGGGGGGGGTGCGGCATTGGGTTTGGCGTTGCGTGGGACGTTTGGGTGGGCTGGGGCGCGGGTGTTTGGGG
>CAZGNH010000324.1:0-10092 GCA_964527025.1 uncultured Chthoniobacterales bacterium
TGTCTTTTTGGCCCGGCCTGCGTTGCGCGCACGGGGTAAGACCGCTGCGGGTATTACCGCCGTGCTTGCGCCTTGGCCGGACCAAAAATCCTTCAGCAACACGGCTTGTCCTGCTTATTTCACAGGTTCTCAGCGAAGGGTGGGCTCCGACGGAGGCAATGCCGCGCGGTGGATCTCGTCGGTCAGCTTGCGGTGCCATGCGACGTCGCGCCACATGCCGCGAAACTGTGGGCCGCAAAAATTGCTGGTGCACAAGGCTGCCCAGCGCCCGGTCGCGAGCGCGGCGCTTAGACCGACGTGACAAACCTCCTTGACCCAGCCCCAGTCGAGACCGGGCCAGTCCTTATAGTCGACAACGCTCCACGCTTCAGTCGTCACCAACGGGCGGCCGGCGTGGCGCGATCCGGCTGCGGCTTGCTCGATAAGATTGGTCAAAAGGCCCAGCCAGTGCGCCGGGTCCGCGCGGTAGACGGCCTCGCCGTGGCGCACAAGGTTTTCGTAGCCCGCCGGCGAGAACAATTCGTAGTGGTAACCGACCCGCTGGTAGAAATCGCCGGTGTTGCCGCTCGCCATCCAGAGGTGCGGCTCAAGAAAATCCATGAAGCCCAACGACGCCTCGCAGAGGCTTTTGACCTTCGTGTTGGTGGAAAAAGTCAAGGGCAACCCCGGGTAGGTCGCCCGCAGGGCCGCGATTGCCCTTTCCATCCAATCGAGCGAGGCCGGTGAATCCCAGTCCCCGGACCCGTAGGGTGCGCGGTTGTGGAAAACCGGCGCCCACTTGGGGTGCGTCCACTCGTTGCAGAGGTCCACATAGAGAATGTGCTCCAGCAGTCCCGCATCGGCGATGAGATCGAGCGTTGTTTTCCAGATTTGCGCATGGCGCTCCGGCGTGGCGATGCGCGCGCGCACGTTGTCCTGGTCGCGACGAAACCAGGTGGAAAGGCCGACCTTCAGGCCGCGTGTGGCGCAGGCTGCGATGAATTCCACCAACTCGGGGTGGACGCGCACCGACACGCGCGCCGGCGCGCCCCAGTCCTGCGTGTTCCAGCACGGCTCCAGTTCCCAGGTCTTTTCGGCGCACTCGGCCAGCAGGTGCGGGCAGGCATCAATGCGCACCGCGTCGTAGCCGCGCTCCCTGAGTTCCTCCAACGCCTGTTCCCAGTCCTCGTAGCCCGCGCCGGGCCAGCGTCGCTCCAGCCACGAAAAATCCCACATGGTGATGGCAAGCGGGCGGATGATGCGGTCAAGAAGTGATGCTTGGGTGGGAGAGGCCATGGGAAGGCAATTTAGCGGAGAATGATATTTTGTTACCATCCGGGAGGGGCACCTGTTTTTATGCAAAAATCTTCTGGCAGAAGGGTGGCATGGAAAAACCCAAGAGAAGTCAAAAGAATATCAACCTTGGTGAAAATCTGCGAAGACTCCCTCCGCATCAGTGGTTAGGATGCAGTGGTGAAATCCCCTGCCCTCCACTTCCCGACGTTCCTTTATCTTCTCTCTTCAGCCTGCGTTTGTGCCTCGCCTGTTTTCCATGAAACGTTTGACCCGGACTACGAGCCGGGCTTGTTGGTGGGCCAACATGGGTGGGAATCCTGGGAGAATACCCCCTCCTCCCCCGTCGTCCACGATACAATGGGCAATGTGCACCCCGATTTCGCCTGGGCGGTCACCTGCAGAGGTCGCAGCAGCTCGGATGATTGGGCGTTGAAGAGTATCCCCGCTCCGAAACTCGAACCCGACAGCAAGATCGTGGTCGAGATCACAGCGACCCGCGAATTACACCCTCAGGGAGCCGGCAACGGGGTGACGTTTGGATTTGGAACCAAGGTGATGGACAAAGCCATCGGCTTGGGACACCAGGGCGTGTTTTTCCGAGACGGCTGGGGCGGCACGACTTACGCGGTCGGCACCGACGGCGAAGGCTGGAACGACTTTGACAGCAGCGAGGTTGTTGTCCTGCGTTCGGTCTGGGACTTGGGCGCGAATACAGCCAGCCTCTCGATCAAAAATCTTTCCGTGGGCGAAACGGAATTCTCCCCGCTCTATTTTGACAAGGAGCAGAGACAGAGCACGGTCGACCTCGGCCCCGTCGGCGATCCCGACAGTTGGAGCCAGGTCTTTATCCGCACCACAGGCACCAAGGGTGCCATGCTCTTCGATGCCAATGTCAGCGTGGAGTAACATGCACATCCTTCGTGTTGCAATGCTATGCGTGGGATTGTCTCTTGCCATCGCAGGATGCGAGCCCGCCAAAGCTCCCGACCGCCCGGGTTCGGAGGTCAATACCACCGATTCAAGCAACTCCCGAGAATCCTCCGGACGGGGCGACGGGGGATTTCAACCCGACTGGGCACCGCATCCCTCGCATCCCTTGCAATTTACGGATGAAGAGTTGGCTTTCATCCGCGCATGCGCAAGCAACGAGCATATGGAATTCGACCCGCAACAGGGGGTTCTGCTGGGAGGCGGAGGCAACGAGAGGAAAGGCCTTGTTCGCTGGAGCATTGAATATGCCACCGTGCTGATGGATGCGCAGGAGCCGGCAAGGCTTGAACGCGCACTGCAGATCCTCGATGTCACCCTGCCCACGCAATACCGCAATCCCGGCCACACCCACCACGGCAACTTCCCGAAATTCCTCGAAGAACCGATCGTGCCCGGCAAGCGCTTCGATGGGAATCAAGCCGACTTTATTGCGATGGCACTGCTGGACATCCTCAACCGCCATGAAGACCGGCTGCCGCAGCCGATGCAGGACCGCATGCGCGAGGCACTCCTGCTTGCGGCGGAATACATCGAGAGCCGCACCATCCCCGTCACCTACACCAATGCCTATTTCATGGGCATCCTGAACCTCCTCGCAATTGGAGAACGCTACGAACGTCCGGATTTTCAGGAAGCCGGTCTTGAGCATCTGCGGAAGATCCACGAACTCACCATGGATCAGGGCAGCTACACGGAATACCAGAGCCCCAATTACACGACCCTCGTCCTTAATATTCTCCACCGTCTGCTGGCATGGATCGAAAACCAGGAAGCCCGCCAATTGGCGCTCGATCTTTACCACGAAACATGGCGCCAGATTGCCATCCAATACCATCCGCCCAGCGGGCAGTGGGCCGGTCCCAACCTCCGCAATCGTGGCGGCGAGGAAATCCTGTCGGATGGCAAGGCATGGATGATCCGGCGGGCGGTGGAAGACGGAAAAGGAGTTCCCCCGGACACCGTCGAACCGTCCCGGAAAACGGTGGATTTGGTCCGCCTTCCACATCGGGTGCCCGCCGATCTGCGTCCATCGTTCCAGGATCTGGCCGATGCCAAAGAAGTTGTTCAGAGCTATTTCACGGCAACGCCTGCCAGCCGGAAATTCCTCCCGGATGATTTTGAGAACCGGCATGATTTCGTCACCGACACGATCGGCACCACATGGCTGCATCCCCGCTTTGCATTTGGCACGGTCAACCGCGGCCACTTCGCTCCGGACCGGCGCGGCATCATGGCGCACTGGGGCACACCGGAAAAGGCCGGTGCCATGATCATCCAGTTTTACAAGGATGGCATTCCCTTCTGCGCCCCGCAGCACTTTGGCGTGCAGCGGCAAGGCCGCGCACTTTACGCCGTCAACATCGCCACGAACGGCGGCGACACCCACTGGTTCTTCGATCGCATCAATGGCACCTTCCGCGCCAGGGACTTGCGCCTCTCCTTCGAGTTCATGGGCCTCGGCAAAGAGGCCAGCTTCCGCATCCTCGACAGGGAAGGTCGCATCGCCGAAGTCGTTTCGGGCGATATCACCTTCCGCATCCATGTGCCCGTGGCCCTCTTCGATGGCAACGAAGTCGGGCTGAAAATCGGGCGTCCGCAAAGCGACCGGAAAACGCTCGATCTGGTGCTGCACACGGGGGGCGAAAAGGATTTCGACCTGCGCGGCTTCACGGACACCGCCGTCGGCATTGCTCTGGCCGTCGATGCCGGAGAGGAAGTCACCTCATTCGACGCGCTGGAAGCCGGCCTTGAGGACCACCGCCTGACTCTCGACTGGGAGGGACTCCACCTCTCGATTTCCACATTGCCCGACAAGGATATCGCACTGCAAAGGTCGTTCGAATCTTCGGTGGACGGACAAAGCAGGAAACTTCTTGAAGTGCGGGCTCCGGCTTCCCCTGACCCCACCAATCAATAACAAGCCGAAAGGATTACAATGACCGTGGTTTGTTAACAGATTCGATGCTGCTCTAAAGACGAAAGTATAAAAATCAAAATGCCGGAAAAACCTCAGAATCCAGTCTCACAAGAAGCAGCCGGGCCTATAGAGCTGGCTCCGGCACCCGTTCCGGTCTTGGAAAAGTTTGCCTACGGCATGAGGGCCTTTGCCCAACAGCTGGGAAACAATGGAATGAAGATGTTTGCGTTTCCCGCGTATGGGATGATTCTTGGCTTGGATGCCGGCCTCATCGGCATGGTTTTCGTGCTTATGAGGGTCTACGACGCGGTCACCGATTCTCTTATGGGTTGGATATCGGACAACACCCGCACCCGGTGGGGGCGCAGACGTCCCTTTATTTTCGTCGGCGCGATAGGTGGAGGTTTGGCCTTTGCCCTATTGTGGCTGCCGTCGACCGAGTGGTCGGATGCAGCGAAATTTGCCTACTTTGCCGCGACATCCATTCTTTTTTACACATTTTTCACGATCATGGTCGTGCCCGGGGATGCTCTCGGATGGGAATTGAGTCCGGATTACGCCGAGCGAACGCGGGTGATGAGCTGGTTTTCCTCCACGGTGAAAGTTGCCTTGATGATTATGCCGTGGATGTTTGCTCTCACGCAGGCCCCGTTCTGGGCGAGTGAGCAGCAGGGGCTGCAAGTGGTGGGGGCGGCTTTCGGCCTGCTCTTTATCCTCACAGGCATTTTGCCTGCCATATTTTGCAAGGAGCGCAACTATAAACTCGCATCCAGAGAAGGGAAACAGAAATTCTGGCATACCGCGAAGCTGACGTTCACGAATAAGACGATCGTTTTGGTCTATGCTTTCGTTGTTACCGCGTTGCTGGGGGGCACTGCGTTCGGGCTGTTCGGCACCCATTTGGCTGTCTATTATCTGTTTGATGGATCACGCACCCAGGGATCCGTCTTTTTCGGCATTATTTCCGTCATCGGCGGCCTGGCCGGGCTGGCAACCATCGCCGTCATCAACCGCCTCTTTATCCAGTGCGACAAGCGCAAGGTGGTTCTGGTCAGTCTGGCCTGCGCAGTTTTTGGCTGGCTGACCGGGCTGTTGTTCATCACCCCTGCCAACCCGTGGTTTTTTGTCATTCCGATAACCCTGAATTCAGTGGGTGTATCCGGCGTTTTTTTGTTGCTTGGCTCGATACTTGCCGATGTGGCTGATGACGACGAACTGCGCCACGGCTATCGGCGCGAAGGAGCGATTGGGGCTTTTTCCAGCTTCTGCGGCAAACTTGCCAACACAATCCCTGCCGCGATTGGCGGCGCCCTTCTCACCTGGGTGGGCTTCGATGCCGCTCTTCCGCAGCAATCTCTGGAAACTCTTTCCTGGATGCGTGGAATCGTCATCGGCTTCCCCATCTTCGGATTTTCTGCCGCGTTTGTATTGATGTGGTTTTATCCGCTCAGCAAGCAGCGCATGCTGGCCACACGGGCAGCCTTGGAGGCCCGCAGGGGAAGTGTGGTCAATGATTGATCGCATGAAGAACACTACTTTCCAGGGGAACCGGGTGGCACTGCTTGGCGCTGTATTGTTATTCCTTTACGCCTTCCAAGAGGAGTGTTTGGCAGGGGCGGAAGAGCCAAGACCGAACATTGTTCTTATCTACGTGGACGACCTCGATTTCGATGAGTTGTCGGTCTATGATTATCGACAGTTTCCCAGCTACACGGGAATGCTGGCGGCGGGTTATTCCCTGGATCATTTTCCATTGCCACTCCTGCAAAACGGTTTTTTTACTCGGCACGATGAAACCCGCGCCTTTGAAGACCCGAGGATGTTGACGCCCAATATCCAGAAGTTGGCCGACCAGGGAGCAATATTCACTCGCTTTTATATAACATCGCCCGTTTGCACCCCGAGCCGGTACACAACGCTCACCGGGCGTTTGGCCAGCCGCAATCCCCAGCTAACAAAGGAATTTTCTCCGGACGAACAAATCAACATACGATGGAGCGCACCGATTCTTATCGGGGAATCGACTGTCATCAAGGCACTCAACAGGCTTGGCTACAAAACCGGAATGAGCGGCAAGTGGCATAATGGCCTCCCGGGCATCGATCCCGAAACGATCGCCGATCAGGATTCCGTTCATGCCTTGGGCGTGGGGCCCGAAAGCGATATCAACGACCCGAAAGTTATCCGTGCGATCCAAACTGCCCACGACACGCTGATTACCCATTTGGAAGACCGGATCGGATTCACCTGGGCAAAGACGGTTTCTTATGCAAACAAGGAACAGTGGCCCGTTCCACATTCATTGCGGGTCCACAACCTCGAATGGATTACCCAAGGCGCTTTGGACTTTCTCGACTCCTATCACAGCGAACCGTTTTTTCTCTATATTTCCCTGCCGGTTCCCCATGCCTCCTACTATGAAGGTTGGGAAAAAGACTATAACATTCTGGCAACTCCGCGCGGTCTTCTCACGGAAAATCCTGATTCTCAACCGTCCCGCGCCTCCATCTTTGATCGACTGGAATCACTTGGAATCGACCGTCGCAGTGGCATGGGAACTTGGATTGACGACTCGGTGGGCGCAGTGCTCAAACGACTCGACGAACTCGGCCTGACAGAAAACACCGTGGTGATTTTCACTTCCGATCACCAGGATCGCGGCAAAAACACATGCTATGAAGGTGCGCGGGTGCCTTTTATTTTGCGTTGGCCCGGCGTGGTGCGCAAGGGAAGAACCATTGATGCATTGGCTTCCAACACCGACCTTGCACCAACTTTCATTGAGATGGCAGGCGGTCAGGCAGAGCCGGATATGCTGCTTGATGGCAAGAGCTTGCTGCCTCTGCTCAAGGGCGAGCGCGATAGCCACCATTCCTTTGTCTATCTTGAGATGGGCAACACCCGTGCGGTGGTTGCCGACCGCTGGAAACTGATCAAAAACCGCGTGCCGGAGTATCTCAAAGTAATCAATCCCCATGTTTGGGAACGGGAAAGTGAATCGATTGCCAGCGCCATGAGCTTTGATGCCTTGGATGCTTTGGAGCACGATCGGCCGCGGAGGATTGGTTGGGATGGAGTGATCAGTTCGGGTGGCTGGAAAGATATTGGAATATGGTTTTATTCCGCCCTTGCATTCCCCCATTACTTTGACCCCGACCAACTGTATGACCTGGAGGAGGATCCCTTTGAGCAACATAATCTTCTCGACAAGCCCGGCTTGGAAGCGATTCAGGAAAACTTAACAAAAATCCTGCAGACCAAAATCAACGAGTTGCAGAATCCCTTCGGGGAATACCCCGCTGACTATTGAATATGAAAACTCCATTTGCACTATTTGTTGTCGCTGCACTGCTTTTCTCCTTGGCACCCGCCAAGAGCGAACTTTGGCTTCCCTCTATATTCGGCGATCACATGGTCTTGCAAGCCGGACAGCCCGTAACCATCTGGGGTAGAGCAGCACCCGGCGAGACGGTAACCGTTGAAATCCTTGGTGCGAATGGTGCCGTTCTTGCCCGCGAGAGCGCGCAGGCAGGGGCCGACCGCCGCTGGAATATAAAGCTGCCGCCACTTGATCCGGGGCAAAACGTGAGTCTCAAGGTTTTCACCGGGTCCGGCTCCCAACGCGACTTCAAGGATGTATTGACAGGCGAGGTCTGGCTTCTTTCCGGCCAATCCAATATGCGCTGGGCTCTGGAAAAATCACTGAACGGTGACAAGGAAGTTGCGGCCGCTCTCCATCCGGAATTGCGGCTTTTTCTCACCGATGTAAATCCCCAATCCCACCCCAAGGATGATCTCCCGGGAAGTTGGGCTGTTTGCTCGCCGGAAAGTGCGGCCAACTTTTCCGGGCCCGGTTATTTTTTTGGCCGGGATTTGATGAGAACTCTGGATCGTCCGGTTGGATTGATTTGCAGCGCGGTGGGAGGAACGCCTATCCATCCCTGGATTGCTCTCGCCGAACTCGATGCCAATCCGTTGACGAAACACCTTGAAGAAGATCGCCTGGCCTACTTTGCCCAGCCACCGGAGAAACGAAAAAGAGCGCGAGGAACTTGGATCTACGGTGCCAAGGGCCAGTTTGCCCCCGGCTGGCTTTACAACGGCATGATTCACCCGCTGATCCCGCTTGCCATCAAGGGGGTGGCCTGGTGCCAGGGAGAATCCAACAGCCGCCCCAGCCAATGGGGCGGTCCGGACCTTTATCATACGACTTTTCCCATGTTGATCGAATCATGGCGCAGGGCTTGGGGGCAGGAAGACATGCCCTTTCTATACGTTGAACTGGCAAGTTTCATGGCACCCCAAACAACCCCGGTTGATGCGGAGGCGGAATTCAACTGGGCATGGATTCGCGAGGCCCAGGCATCCGCGCTCGCCCTCTCCAAAGTCTTTATGATTCCCGCGATCGACCTCGGCGAAGCCGACGAAATTCACTATGCCAACAAACAGGAAGTCGGCCGTCGGCTGAGTCTGACTGCTTTGGCGGAGGTCTACCAACTCGCCGACAGACCCGGCACCAGTCCCCGATACCGCGCTCATGAAATTGAGGGGGATAAAATGCGAATCTTTTTTGACGATGCGGCTGGATTGAAAACCCGCGATGGTGAAAACCCGCGAACCTTTGCCATCCGTGGCAGCAATACCGATTGGCTGTGGGCCGAAGCCACGATTGAAGGGGACTCCATTTTGGTTTGGCATCCCGAAATTAAAAATCCCCTGGCTGTCCGTCATGCCTGGGCCGGCAACCCGGCTCCCAATGTTGTGAATCAGGCAAATTTGCCGCTTTCATCTTTTCGCACGGACAGGGACAATCCAAAAACTCCGCAACCTTAGAGGGTGTCATGCACTTGTCCAAACGCACCAACAGCCAATGAAACCATTTCCTGAACATTTCGCATGGGGCACCGCCACTGCCGCATACCAGATCGAGGGCGGCCACGACGCGGATGGCAAAGGGCCATCGATCTGGGATGCCTTCTGCACGATCCCCGGGCGCATCGCCAATGGGGACACCGGCAACATTGCCTGTGACCATTACCACCGCTTTCGCGAAGACGTTTCCCTCATGAAAGAGCTGGGCCTGCGCCATTACCGGCTGTCCCTCTCGTGGCCGCGGCTGCTGCCGACCGGCCGGGCCACCGACGGCGGTGTGAATGAAGCCGGTGTCGCATTCTATTCCGATCTGCTCGATGCCTTGCACGATGACGGCATAACCCCCTGGGTAACCCTTTACCACTGGGACCTTCCCCTCGCCTTGCAGACGGAGCGGGACGGTTGGCTCAACCCGGCCATCGCCGATGACTTTGCTGACTACGCCAGGCTCTGCTTTGACCGCTTCGGCGACCGGGTGAAAAACTGGATCACCCTGAACGAACCCTGGGTGGTGTCCATCCTCGGCTACGGGCAGGGTGTTTTTGCTCCCGGACGCCGTTCCAACCACGAACCTTACACCGCCGCCCACCACCTACTCCGCGCTCACGCAAAAGCCGTCGGGGTCTATCGCACGGAGTTCGACCACCAGCAGGGGCAGATCGGCATCTCCAATAATTGTGACTGGCGCGAGCCGCGCACGAACAATCCCGAAGACATCGCCGCTGCCGACCGCGCCCTGGATTTCTACATAGGCTGGTTTGCGGACCCCATCTTTGGCCACGGTGACTATCCGGCCACCATGCGCGAACGCGTCGCCGAACGCCTGCCACGGTTCACCGAGGCGGAACAGGCCTCACTGCGGGGCTCCGCCGACTTCTTTGGTCTCAACACCTACACCACCATGTTTGCGGCCGAAGCAAAACCAAGCGATGGGCCGACCGACGTTCACGGCAATGGCGGCATCTCCGAAGACCAGGAAGTCACCCTCTCGGTCGATCCTGCTTGGCCCAAGACCGACTACCACTGGGCCATCGTCC
>CAZGNH010000325.1:0-6935 GCA_964527025.1 uncultured Chthoniobacterales bacterium
TGCGTGGGCAGGCGACTCTGCAAGCCCGCTTGTAAGATCGGCGGCCCGCGCAGACCCGGAGCGCTTCGCGATCCGCGCCTCCTCCCTCTGTCAAAACGAAGGACGGGGCATATTGGCCCGGCCAGATTAGCGGCCGCCGCAGGCGGCATAAGTGGTTACAAACTGCCTCTTTCCTTGGGTTTGCCCCTTTTCACTTCACCGACAAATAAAAATCGCCCGTGCAAAAACACCTGTTTTTTCGCTCCCTGTTTTCCGGCTATGGGATGATCGCTGTCGGGGCCGGGTGCTCGCTAGTCTCTGTTCCTTTGGCGCTGCGGTTCCTTCCCGCCGAGGAGTTCGGGCTCTGGGCGGTGGTCCTGCAAGTTGTCGGATATTTTGCGCTGGCAGATACGGGGGTCTCCTCTTCGATCGGGCGGTTGCTCATAGATCACCGGGCGGCACGTCCCTCGAAGCAATATGGCGGGGTGTTTTGGGGAGGGCTTGCGGCGCTTTGCGGGCTGGCGGTTTTTGTCATGGGTGTCGGGCTGGCGGTGGTTCCCTTTCTGCCGGTGTGGCTGGGGGTTGACGCGGGTCTGCACGATGCGTTTGTGGGCGTGGCGGCCGTGCAGGTGGGGGTCACGGCGGCAAGTCTTCCCGTGCGTGCGGTCGGCCAAAGCATTCTTGCCGCCGGGCGCTATGACCTCCTCCATGCCTGCCTGATTGTTTCGCTGCTTGCCAATCTTGCCGCGCTCGCCGCTGCGCTTGCCCTTGGGGCGGGAGTTTTCTCGTTTGCATGGGCGGGGGTTGCAGGGCTGGCCACATCCGCTGTCGGGCAGTATTGGGCGGCGGCAGGGCTTGGAACCCTGCCGGGGCACAAAGAACATGCCCTGCCCACACGCGGAGAATGGCAGCCGATCCTCTCCTTTGCCCGCGATGTGGTCTGCCTCCAAGTGGGCAATGCCCTCGTGTTTTCGACCCAGGCGGTCGTTGTCAGCTCGACCCTCGGGCTCGTCGCCGCGGCGTCGTGGGCCGCAGGCAGCAAGCTGTTTTTCCTTTTTTTCCAACTGACGGGCAAAGTATCCGAGGTGGCGGGTCCGCAGCTTGCTGGTCTGGCGGTTGCGAGATCCCATGAAAGCCTCGCCCGTGCGACACGAAACATTGTGGTTGCCACGGCAGCAGCAGCGGCGATTGGCGCAGGGGCGCTTGCCTTCGGAAACGCCGCGTTCGTTTCGCTTTGGACCGGAGGAAAAATCGCCTGGCCTCATGCAGCCGACCCGTTCCTTGCAGCATGGCTGGTCCTTGCCTCGGTGGCGGCCGCCCTCACCACCCGCGCCCTTGCCGGCAAAGAACTCCGCCGCATCCGCCACATCTATCTCCTCGAAGGGATTTTTGGCACCGCCCTCGCCGCGTGGGCCGTGCCCCGCTTCGGCCTGCCCGCCGTGCCGGCTTCCTATGCCATTGCGTGCCTTCTCTGCTCGTTCCGCGCAACCGTTGCAAGCGCCGTAAAGTGGATGAGAAACCCCTCAAAGAATCCAGCATCATGAGCCCGGTTTTCCCATGCAATTGCCAACAAACAAGGAGGATGGAAGCTTGGCGCACCTCCAATGCGCCTGTTTGGTGTTTCCCCGGTTTTTTCATATTTTCGTTGTGATTGTTTTCGTCGGGCAGCCATGAAGATCCTGTTTTGCCTGCCGGGGGGCACATGGGCGGGGCCCTCGCGTGAGCCTGTCAGGACCCTTGCAAAGGCACTTGAAACGAGCGGGGCATGCCAAATCGAAACGATTTGCTTTCGGCCTGACATCACCGGTGTTGTGCGCGATGGCACACATATCAGCGTCCCCTGCCGGTCATCGCTCTCCCGCTCGGTCCTTGGCGGCTTCCGCCCTGAGCGGCGAGCCATGGCTGAGCAAATCCGGTCTGCTTCGCCGGATCTCGTGCATGTCCATTGGACACAGCTCGGCCATGGATTGGCCGCCATGGACTCCGGATTGCCGTATGTGGTTACGGCACACGATGCTGCAGTGGTTTGTGCGTATTGGAATTGGAGGTGGTCGCCCGGTCCTGCCATTGTCGGCCTCGGGGGGCTCATCAACACACGCCGGGTGCTCGGCAAGGCGCGCCGGGTAATCGCCGTGTCTCCTTATGTCCGGGACCATCTCCTCGATTTTGCATGGGCATGGGGCGGATCTGACGCGCGACAACGGGTTTGTATGGTTCCCAACCCCGTGGAACGCCCCGCCCCCACCACAAAGACTCCCCGGGGCCATGGATCGCCGGTTTTTGCCTGTGTGGGAAGTTGGGGGCGGCTGAAAAACTTTGCGCTTGCGATCCGGGCTTTCCACAGTCTCCGAAGAGAATATCCCCGGGCCAGACTCCTTTTGATTGGCGGGGGGCTTGAGTCCCGGGGTCCTTGCCACAAATGGTGCCTTGCGAACCGGGTGGCCGACGGAGTGGAATTTCTTGGTACCCTTGAGCACGAAAAGGTTCTTGACCTCCTGTCGGGTCAAGTGGATTGCCTGCTTCACCCGTCCCGATCCGAAGGGTTCGGGCTGGTTGCCATGGAGGCAGCACTTCGGGGGATCCCCGCTCTGGTTTCACGGCGCGGCGCGCTGCCATGGCTTGCCGGGTTTTCCGACGGGATCCGCGTGGTCTCGTCAAATGCTGCCACAACGTGGCACAACGAGATGCGCGCGGCGGTGCAACGCACCGGGGGCGAAGCCTCGATCAACCGAAGCGTTTCGGTTCCAAAGGATCTGGAGTGCGCAACAGTCGCGTCCGCGCACCTGGATCTTTACCGCCGGGTTCTCCGGGAACAGCGGCATGCCGGTGAGGGTTCCTGACCGCTGTGCCGGGCGGGTTGCACATCAAAAAGGCAGATCGAGGATTTGCCGCGCGACCGATTCCGGGGAGAAGAAATTCCTGCATCGTGCGGCAATTTCCACGGGATCGTATTCGCCACGCTTCCATTTTCCGGCGTCTTCAAGCAGGGCGCGCAGCAGGTCATGCCTGCCGGTTCCCGACGCCACGGTTCCCCCACCCAAAGCGGCAAACAGCGGCGCTGTCGGGCAGGAGTCATTCATCACGATTGAGCATCCGCAACACAGGGCCTCGGCGGCGGAAAGGTGAAAACTCTCGTAGCGCGAGGCCGAAAAGAGAACGCGGCTGTCAAGCATCAGCGCGCCAAGTTCACCGCGGCTCTTGTGGCCCCAGTGTATGATTCCCGGCCCGCCGCCTGCCTTCGGCGGGCACTCACCGGCAAATACAAATTCATGATCCGGGCTTGCTCTGAGAAATTCGCGGGCAAGACGTAACGTGCCTTCGTAGTTTTTCTGAAAACTGCGCCATCGCCCGACGGAGACAATCCGTGCGGGTTTTTTTTTGCTTTCGTCGGGGGCGGGCAGGCCTGCGACATGGACGGCATGGGGGACAACATGGATGTTTCCGGCGCGGTGCCCGTAGCCCGCGAGCCAGCGGCGGATCCTCCCGGCGGCGACTTCGGACTCGACGAGCACGGAAGGAATGCCTGCAACAACACGCGCATCCCTCCTCCCAATTGTGGAGCC
Source organism: uncultured Chthoniobacterales bacterium (assembly GCA_964527025.1). Classification (GTDB taxonomy): domain Bacteria; phylum Verrucomicrobiota; class Verrucomicrobiia; order Chthoniobacterales; family Terrimicrobiaceae; genus CAZGNH01. The sequence goes on from CAZGNH010000325.1 coordinate 3,543, forward strand.
TCCCAGCAGGGAACGCAGTGTCCACGCGGCTCCCGCAACGCCCGCGGGCAGGGATTTCCATGACCACGGACTCCGGGCGCCAAGGCGGTCCATGGCCTGTGCCCAGGAGAGGTACAGGAACAAGCGGGGATCAAGCCACGCGGCACGCATCCCATCGGTATCCATGCGTTCGACAAGACGTGGAGTGACTTCCCGAATGGCCGAGCGGACCGGCTCGAAGCGCGGGAGGGTCCAACCAAAGAGAACAACGAGATCGGCTCGAAGGGAACGCCACCATGCGGCGGATGCAAGTTGCGCCGGGCCGGTGAGGACCATTCGGCCATTCGTGGAGCCCGATGGCACGGGGTCAGACGTCCCGGGATCCAAGGCGACCAGAGTCGAACGGACGCCCAGCTCCTCGAATCCCCGGGTCAGAAGTCCTGCATCCCTTCCCCAAAAGTCCCCTTCACGTCTGTAGGGGAGCATGATTGCGACGGCAACGTGGGTGGGTGATTTCATGATAAAGATGGGGTGCGCCCCCGGCGCGCCCGAATCCATTCCCGCGCAGGTTCCTCGACCATGTGAAACAAAATGGCCGCCGCCAACAAAGGCGCAACAAGATAAAGAGCAACCGCCCCGGCCCTCAGCCACATGCAACCACTCTCCCCGACCGGAATGAACACAACCGGCTTGAGCACTTTCTGAACCAGCGCATGCACCAAATACAAAGCATAGGAAATGCGGCCCAGATAAACAACCGGCTCCCAGCCAAACACCCCCCCCAATCCACCCGGCCCCGCGTAAAACCCGCCCAGAACGGGCAGGAAAAGCAAAACAACCAGCACACGCTCCCACCCACCAAGGAAGCCGGGCGGCACCGCAAGAAATACCAACAGGAGCAAAAAGGCGGGAACGCATGCCATGCCCATGCCATGCCGCACGTGCGCGCTCTTCTTGAGCGCAAGGAACAGGAACGCGCCGGCCGAAAACTCCGCGGTCACCATCGGCAAATGCTCGGATGCCCCCCACAGACCGCCAAATTTTGCGGCCCAGTAACCAATGACTGCCGCCGGAGCCATGAGAAGCGCGGCAACGGGACGCAAACCGTTGAAGGCCCTCACAAGGATGGGGAAAACCAACAAATACGCAAAGAATTCTGCTCCGATCGACCAACTCGGATAGTTCCATCCTCCGGGAACTCCGGGAAATGGCTGCAGCATCAAAAAGTGCGCAGGAAGCCAGCGCCACGGGTGCTCACCCCCCACCTGCACCCCGAAAAACGGTGCCATGCCAACCATCAACACCAAAATCACCAAGGTCACAAAATAGCCCGGGTAAATCCTTGCAAACCGGTTCACAACATAAGGAACAAACGCCGCACGTCCGGACTCGCGGAAACGGCTCCAGTAAACATGCGAAATGATCAGACCCGAAAGAATGAAAAACAAATCAACCCCCAGCCCGCCCTTTTCGACGATATTTGTAAAGACGGCCAGCGCGGGCATGAGAACCGTCAGCTCGGCCCAGAAATGACTCAGCATGACCCCATAAGCCGCAAAAGCCCTCACGCCCGTGAGGGGGCGGATTTCACCAAGAGGATACAGCGGGTGTTTCACGCACTTTTTGCGACGGATCGGTGGAGGGCGGACACGGCCAGATAATTGGTGGCGCCACGGAAGTATTCCAAGGCCTCGCAATAGCAATCCACCGGCCAAAGAAATCCCCCGGGGCCGATCCGCGACACCCGGAATCCAAGTGGAACAAGCAATTCCCAAAAGTCAAGGAAGTAGGTGCGCGAGTTCAGGTTGGCGGACCCGAACTCGAAGGAGAGAGCCCCGATCCGGCCTGTTTCGAGCAGGTGTCCGGCTCCCCGCAAAGCGTCCAGATCATGTCCCTCGAGATCGAGTTTGAGAAAGTCAATTCTCTCCGGCAGGCTGTCGAGATGGTCAAGGGCCAGTGTGCGGACCTTGGTGGCACGGAAGTCTCTGCGGACGAATGGCGGGTCGCGCCGCGGAGTAAGGCTTGCCGCGACATCCGTCGGGTGTGCGCGATGGAGCATCGCTTCGCCATCGCAGGCAGACAAGGCAGCCTCCAAGACTTCGATGCGACCCGGGGATATGAGCCGGAGCGCATCTGCCGCCACGGCAAGAGGCTCGATGGCAAGGATGCGCGCCGCCGGCTTGTGCCGCAAAAATTCGCGCGTCCATGCGCCCGTATTTGCTCCCGCATCAATCACGAAGGGATCCATCCGCGCAACGGCACGCGCCGCCACGGCCACCTCGGAGGCCAGATCCCAACCCGCCGCAGCCCCCTGCCCCATCACCAGATGCATGTAGTCGCTGAAAGCCGACAGGACAGCTCTGAAACCGGGCACCAACGCCAGTGAGCCGATTCCCCTCGCGAGGGTTTTGGAAGCTCCCTTGGTTGCGCGGATCCAAGGCGCGTCCGGGCTTCCCGATTGGTTGCCATTGTCAACCATAGGCTGGAAAACCGAGGCTTGAACGCAAGTCGGCGCGGATCGCGGACAAGCGTTTCCCAGACATGCGCACGGCGGAGCCCCAACGGCCCGCCACCCATGCAAAGCGGGAGATCCCGGGCAATCCCCGATGGGTTCGCTCGATGACATTCCATTCGCGCTCCCGGAAGGTTTCCCGGAACAGCTCCAACTCGCCGCGCCGCCGGTCGAAAAGATCCCGATTGTCCAGCAGGGCCGCTTCGAGGATGCCACACTCGGTGTCCGGGTCGCAGAGCGAGCGCATCCTCTGCCTTGCCGCGGCACCAAGGGCTTCCGCAAGATCCGCATCGCGGGCCAGCAGACTGATCGCAGCCGCCATACCCCCGACACCACTGCAGACGAATCCTGTCCGCCCGTGCTCGACCAACTCGACCTGCGCATTGTCCGCCCATGGAGTCGTCCGTGTCACAACCGGCTTGCCCGCAGCCATTGCCTCCGCAATCGAATACCCAAAGCTTTCACCAAAGCGCGCCGCGTGCAGAAGAAGGTCGCTGGCGGCCACCAAATCCAACACCCGCTTCCGGGATGCCTCAAGGCGGCGCACCGCAATGGCCCCGCCATACCTGCCTGCGGCAATTGCACGCGCCAGGCTCTCCGGAGGCTCCATCAACAGCAACCGCATCGGACGAGCGGACCCCGCGGCGGCCTTTTGGAAGGCTCTGCATTCCCAGTCACTCCATTTGGCGCTGTCGGGCCGTCCGTAACGCAAAATTAAAAAGGTTTCCGGGTCAATCCCAAGATCACCTCTGGCAGCTTCCCTGTCACCCCCCGTGGCGCCGTCCAAGGGCACCGGATACCGGGCAACGGAAACCGACGGAGAATGCAGTTTCCACCTTCCGCGGCCCGCACGCGCGGCCGCTTGGGCACCGCTCGCCATCGAGATGAACAGCCGGGCATCG
>CAZGNH010000326.1:0-3803 GCA_964527025.1 uncultured Chthoniobacterales bacterium
GTATGCACTCATACAGCCCTCCCCCGATTCCGCGCCCGCCTTGTCCCAGCCAGCCTCGCGCGGCGTCTCGCGACGAAGTTTGTGAGAGATGCGGGCTAACCGCCGGCCGAGATTTTCAGGATTTCGAGGCGGTCGCCCTCATCGAGGGAAACGGAGGCCCATTGGGAGCGCAGGAGAGCGGTGCCGTTGTGTTCGACGAGGAGGGTCTGGGGTGCCGGATCGAGTTCGCGGGCCAGCTCTTCGACATTCGATGCGCTTGTCGGGTGCGGCGAGCCGTTGACGACGATTGCTTTCAAGCCGCGCGGAGGATGGCGGAGTCCCAGTCTTTCCAGACGGGATCCAGGCCGAGGTGGCGGAGTTTGTCGGCGACTTCGGCGGCCGGGCGTTCGTCGCTGATGGCAAATTGCGGGTCGGCGGGCAAGGCGGGCAAGTCACTGGCGGAGGGGGAGGGGCGACCGCGGATGGTGCGGTGGACGTGTTCGAGGCCCTGTCCGGTGTAGCCGCCGGGTTCGGTGTGGCTGCCTGCGGACATGTGGGTTACGCCGAGGGGCGCGAGCACATCGCGCAGGGCGGGGTGTTCGCGGGTGCTCAGGACGATGCCGGCGTGGGGGAAGGCGAGGCGCAGTGCGCAGACGAGTTGGATCAGATCGCGGTCGGCGACCGGGTGGGGTGGATCAAACGAACCCGCGGCGGGGCGCAGTCGCGGCAGACTGACCGTGAATTGCGCGCGCCAGCATTCTTTGAGCAAATACGCAAGGTGGGCGGCAAGCGCCATGCCCTCGACCCGCCATGGAGCCAGCCCGAGCAGCGCGCCGACCCCGATCCTGCGGAACCCCGCGGCATACCCGCGTTCGGGACAGGCAAGGCGCCACCCGAAATCCTTCTTCGGCCCCGCAAGGTGAAGGCGCCCGTAGGCTTCCCGGTCGTAGGTTTCCTGATAGACCACCAAACCCTCCGCCCCCGCACGCACAAGCGGCACATAGTCCGCCGTCTCCATCGGCGCCACTTCGATGGCCAGCGAGGGAACCACGGGAGCAAGCCGCTCAAGACACCGCCCGAGATACCCCCCCGAAACAAACTTCGGATGCTCGCCCGCCACCAACAACAGACTCCGGAATCCCTCCCGGGTGAGGTGTTCGGCCTCCCGCGCCACCTCCTCGATCTCGAGGGTCACACGCAAAATCGCATTCTCACGCGAAAATCCGCAGTACGCGCACGAATTGATGCATTCGTTGGACAGATACAAGGGCGCAAACATCCGCATCGTCCTCCCAAAAAACCGGCGCGTGACCTCCGCGGACCGCGCCGCCATCCGCCTCAACCCCGCATCGTCCACCGGTCCGATCAATTCCCCGAACGCCCGCAACCCCCCGTCGGGATTCCCCACCATTCTTTCCAAAACATCCGGCGCAAGCATCAAACAACCCCTACCACATCCGCTGGCGCAATCCAAGCCGCCCTGGCACGACCCAGAGCCGGTGGGAATTTTTTTTGAAACTTTTCCGCGGGGACCGTGTTGCATCGGCCATGAAAACACTCCTTCCACTCACCGCAGTTCTGGTTCTCGCATCGGGTTTGGTCGCACAGGCGGACTCGAAACGCACCGCGAAATTCATCCTCAGCGATCCGCGCGCCTACGAAGGCAAGGAGATCACCCTGGATGTCGCGATGGTCCACCCCGTGAAGTGGGTCAGCCCCATGGCCAACTTCGCGTTCTTCCACGCGCGCACCCTCGACCGGCGCGATCGCAAGCCGGGTGGTTCGATCCTCGTGGCCGTCCCGGCCGACAAATCGGCGGCCTTCGCAAAAAAATATGGCACCAACTTCGAGGGGCGCAACCAATCGACAACCCTTCGGGGAACGCTTGTGGCCGTCGGTGGTTCCAAACAGCGCCCCCGGCCCGGCATCTGGATAATCGACACAACCGGCAACCTCCTCGCGGAAATCGACAGCAAAAAGGCCAGCTTCCCGGAGGGGGCTTTCGAGGGTGACACCGATGGCGCCCCCGAAGGTGACACCGGTCTTTCGATGGGCAAAGGCCAAGGACGCGGGCCCGGTCCGGGCATGCGCCGCCCCCGACAGCAATAACCCCGGATCAAAACCCACATCCCCCGTCGCAACCATCCGGTTTTTTCGTCATCGCGCAAGAATCGGGTTGTCCACCGGCGGTGATTCCGTCCATGCTTCCGCAGACACATCACCAAACCATGACAAACGACCTGACTCTCCTTGTGCTTGCAGCGGGCATGGGCAGCCGCTATGGCGGGCTCAAACAACTTGATCCGATGGGGCCCGAGGGCGAGACCCTGCTCGATTATTCTGTTCATGATGCGCTTGCGGCGGGGTTTTCGAGGGTTGTGTTTGTGATCCGCCGGGATTTTGAGGAGTCGTTCCGGGAGTCGGTGGCGGCGCGCTACGAGAGCCGGTGCGCGGTGTCGCTTGTCTTTCAGGAGCTCGATGATTTGCCCGCGGGGTTCCGGGTGCCGGCGGGCCGGGAGAAGCCGTGGGGGACGACCCAGGCGATCCGCGCGGCCCGCAACGCAATTGACGGTCCATTTCTGGCGATCAATGCCGACGATTTTTATGGAGCAGAGGCCTACGGCGCGATGGCGGCCCACCTGCCCGGCTGCGGTCCGACGGATTTTGCCATGTGCGGTTACCGGCTGGGCAACACGCTGTCCGCCCACGGCAGTGTCGCGCGCGGCGTGTGCCGCGTCGATGACTCGGGCCACCTGCTGCGCATCCAGGAGTTCACCAAAATCGAGAAGACGGCTTCCGGTGCGGCCGATGTTTCCGGTGACGGTCCTCCCACCCAATTCACCGGGGAGGAAAGCGTCTCGATGAATTTCTGGGGATTCACCCCGCATGTCTTCGGCTTGATCGAGGACGTCCTCGGGGAGTTTCTGCGAAGGGAGGGCGACTCGCTCAAGGGTGAGAGTTACATTCCTGCGGCAGTGGGCAGCATGGTCGATGCGGGGTTGTGCCGCGTGGCGGTTCTCGAGACGGCTTCCGAGTGGTTCGGGGTCACCTACCGCGAGGACAAGCCGCGGGTGCAGGACCGCCTCGCCGAACTGACCGCCTCCGGGCGCTACCCCTCGCCGCTTTGGAAGCAGTGACCGCCCGCCTTGCCGCCGCAAGGCTCTACGGGATTCTCGACCTCGGCATGGTCGCGACCGATGACGCCGCGCGTACGGCGGCCCTTATGATCGAAGGAGGAGTTCAGATGCTCCAATTGAGGGCAAAGGACCATGCACCGGAGTTCCTCCTGCCTCTCGCCAAAGAGCTTGCCAACCTCTGCCGCGCCGCAGCCGTGCCTTTCATCGTCAATGACCACCCGTCCCTCGCACGGGAGTCCCTTGCCGACGGGGTCCATGTCGGTCAGGACGACATGCCGGTTGCCCGTGCGCGGGAATTGGCCGGTGCCGGCGCTCTCGTCGGGAAATCGACCCACAGCCCCGCACAGGCGCTCGTCGCCGCCGCGGAGGCCCCCGATTATATCGCTTTCGGCCCCATCTTCGCGACCCCCACCAAACCCGATTACACGCCCGTCGGCACGGGGGATATCGCCGCCGTCCACGCAGCCGCCGGCCTGCCGGTCTTCTGCATCGGCGGCATCAAATGGGAACACCTCGACGGTCTGGCCGCGCACGGCGCGCGCCGCTTCGTGATCGTCTCCGGAATCCTGCGCGCCCCGGATATCGCGGCCATGTGCCGCGCCTGCAGGGACGCGGTTGACCGCATGTCGCCACCCCCCCGGCCCCGCGCCCCGGCGGGGGGCGCCCCGGGGCCGGGGGGGGGGGGGG
>CAZGNH010000327.1:0-4896 GCA_964527025.1 uncultured Chthoniobacterales bacterium
GTATTTGTGGATGGCCGCCGTGTAGCCTTTTTGCATGAGACGGTTGATGACGGGATTTGTGCGGGTGTAGGGGTCGGCGACCAAGACCTCGGATGTGTCCGGGGCGGTGGCGGCGAGGGCGTCGCGGATGCTGCGGGCGGCCGTGTTGTGACCTTCCCCCATGCTTGCGGTAAGGATGAGGATGCGCGTCACGGGCGGTGGGGAGGGTGCGGAAAACGGGGCGCGGCAAATGCGCGGTCAGCGCAACCGGCGCAGGGCCTCGCGCCCGCGCCGTTTGGTTTCCTCGTCATCCTTGTCCGCGGAGGGAAGGGCGAGGCCTTTTTGGAACTGGCGGCGGGCTTCGTCGTTGCGCCCGAGGGCGGCGAGGGCGCGTCCGTATTCGATATGGTTGACGGCGCGCGGCGGGCCGACCGCAATGGCCTTTTGAAAATATTCGGCGGCCTTTTCGTTGGATGCATCGGGAAACCTGCCATAGATCAGCTCGGCCAATGATCTTAAGAAGGGATTGAAGTTTGCCAATTCGTAATTCCACCGTCCGAGGACATGCCATGCGAGGTCTTCGCGGGGGTCGAGGCGTGTGGCGGCGAGGGCCTCTTCGCGGATCCGGCGGGAGAGCTCTATGCGCTGCCGCGGTGGTTCCAGGAAGGCGACCCTGCCGAGGACGATGGCGAGGGAGAGGCGTGCCTTGGCATTGCGCGGGCCGAGAGCCGCGGCCCGCTCGGCGGTGGTGAGGGCTTTTTCCCCGAGGGCACGTTTGTCGGAATCCCGTGGGGCATCGACCATGAGCTGGGCATATTGTTTGGCGATGCGGCGGAGGATTTCCGGGTCGTCGGGCCGCAGGCTGCCGGCTTCGAGGTAGAGATCGAGGGCGGTGGAATTTTCGTTGCGGAGGTCGGCGGCGTCGCCTTGCGCGATGAGGGTGTCGGGGGTTTCCTCCGCGTGGAGGGCGGCGGCGGCCGCGAGAAGGAAAGCCGCGGCAAAATGGTTCGCCCGCCTCACGGCTTGCGGAACAGGTAGTGGCTCACCATCCACTCGGTGCCGGACCGGAACCCCCACAGCTCCGCGCACGACATGAAAAAGATCCTCCAATAGGCCCTCCACTTGCGGGCATCCGCCTCCCCGTAGGTCGCCGCAAGGATCGGAAAAATGGCCTTTTCGTTGGCATCGAAGCGGTCGAGCCATGCCTCCGATGTGCGTTGGTAGTGCGTGCCGCTCACCCGCCAGTGGCGATCGATCCGCAGGTCGTCTTGGAAGTAGAGCAGCAGGTGGTCGGAGGGCATGGTGCCCCCCTCGAAGAAATAGCGTGTGATCCAGTCCGACGGGTCGCTGCCCTCGAAGTGGTAGGCCAGCCGCGCATGCGTGAAAATGTGAACAAAGAGCAGCCCGCCGGGCTTCATCCACGAAGCCACCCGACCCATCAACTTCCGGTAATTCTTCATGTGCTCGAACATCTCAACCGACACCACACGGTCATAGGCAGCGGCCTCCGCCTCGAAGACATTCATGTCCGCCGTGCGGACTTCGATGTTTGCAAGCCCCGCACGCTCCGCCCTGCGCAGAATCTCCTCGCGCTGCGTGTGCGAATTCGAGACCGCCGTGATCGAGGCACCCGGATAGTGCTCCGCCATCCAAAGGGTCAGACTGCCCCACCCGCACCCAAGCTCGAGAATCCGCTGGCCGTCGGCCAATTGCGCCCGCTCACAGGTCAGCCGCAACATCGTCTCCTCGGACTCCGCAAAGGTCGTCGCTTCCTCCGGCCAGTACCCGGAGCTGTATTTCATGCGGGGTCCCAGCACGAGACGGAAAAACTCCGTGGGCACCTCGTAGTGCTGCTCGTTGGCCGCGTCGGTTTTGACCGCGATCGGGCTTGCATCCAACGCCCCGACAAACCGCATCAAGGATTCCTGAAGAGCCTCCGGATCGCCGGGATCTTCATCGGCCAGTTTCTTCGCCAGCAGGCGCCGGATTCCAATGCGAACCGCCGCATCCGGCAGCAAATCGCGTGAAAGAAGGGAGTCGAGACTGATCATGGGTTTTTGGTGATACGCGCGGGTCAGCCGGTTCGAAGCACTTGGATGAAGGCCTCCTGCGGAATGTTGACCGACCCGATGGCCTTCATGCGCTTTTTGCCCTCTTTCTGCTTCTCGAGCAGCTTGCGTTTGCGGGTGATGTCGCCGCCGTAGCACTTGGCGGTCACATTTTTGCGCAGGGCGCTGACATTTTCCCGGGCGACGATTTTGCCTCCGATGGCGGCCTGGATGGAGACTTGGTAGAGCTGGGTGGGGATGACTTCCTTGAGTTTTGCGGCGAGGGAGCGGCCACGGGCCGGGGCCTTGTCGCGGTGGACGATCGAGGAAAACGCGTCCACCGGCTCCCCGTTGACCAACATCTCGAGCTTCACGAGGTCGGCGGTGCGGTAGCCGTCGGGTTCGTAGTCCATGGATCCATAACCGCGGGTGAGGGTTTTGATTTTGTCGTGGAAATCGACGAGGATTTCATTGAGAGGGAGGGTGCCTGTGATCATGACGCGCCGGGCATCAAGGGATTCCGTATGGTCCACCGATCCGCGTTTGTCGAGGAGCAACTGGATCATGGCCCCGATGTTTTCGTTGGGGATCATCACGAAGCATTTGACGACCGGTTCGCGGATTTCCTCGATGACGCTCATGTCGGGCAGATTCGCCGGGTTGTCCACTTCGAGGATTTCGCCGTTTGTGCGGACGACTTCGTAGATGACACTCGGGTAGGTCGCGATGATGTCCATGTCGTATTCGCGGCGCAGACGCTCCTGGATGATCTCCATGTGCAGCAGGCCGAGGAACCCGCACCGGAAACCGAAACCCAGCGCCACCGAACTTTCGGATTGGAAGACAAAGGCCGAATCGTTGATCTGCAATTTGCCCATGGCGGTCTTGAGGTGCTCGAAATCGGCCGTATTGATCGGGTAAATCCCGCTGAAGACCATCGGGTGCACTTCTTGGAAGCCGGGGAGCTGTTCTTTGGCGGGCCGTTTGGCATCGGTGAGGGTGTCGCCGACCTGGATCTCGGCGGTTGTCTTGATGTTGGCGATGAAGTAGCCGACGTCGCCGGCGCGCAGGGTCTTCTGGCGCAGCATCTTCGGCGTGAAGACCCCGACTTCCTTCACGTCGTACGTCTTGTTTGTGGACATCAGGCGCACGGACTGCCCCGGAGTCACATGGCCGGTCATCACGCGGATCGAGCCGACCACCCCGCGGAATCCATCAAAAAACGAATCAAAGACCAGCCCGCGCAGGGTGTGGTCCCCGGACGGGGGGTGTGGCACGCGCCGGACAATCGCCTCAAGGATTTCGGTGATCCCGAGCCCCGCCTTGGCGCTGGCCTCGATTGCCTCCTCGCCGGGAATGGCCAGGATTTCTTCGAGCTGGCGCTTGACGGACGGGACATCGGCGTTCGGGAGGTCGATTTTGTTGATGACCGGGATGAGGGTGAGCCCCTGTTTGTGGGCGAGGTGGACATTGGCAACCGTTTGTGCCTCGACCCCCTGCGCGGCATCCACAATCAGAAGAGCCCCCTCGCATGCGGCCAGACTCCGGGAAACTTCGTAGGAGAAATCCACATGGCCGGGGGTATCAAGCAGGTTGAGCCGGTAGTCGTGCCCGTCGGCGGCCCGGTAACGCATGGTGACCGTGTGGGCCTTGATCGTGATGCCGCGCTCGCGTTCGAGATCCATGGAATCGAGAAGCTGGTCCTGCTTGTCGCGTTCGGCGATGGTGCCGGTGCTTTCGAGCAGGCGGTCCGAGAGGGTGGTTTTGCCGTGGTCGATGTGCGCGATGATGCAAAAGTTGCGCGTGAGTTCGATTGCCATTGGGAAAGGGGTGGCAGTATCCTGCACTGACAACGAACGGTCAACCGTGCAAAACCAACCCTTCCGATTCGGACCGCAAACCGCCGCCATGGCCGCCATCGCCGCCATCGCCCTCGCCCTGCCCATCGGCATGGTCGTCTGGACCCTCGTGCCAAAAAGCGCCAAGGAGGCACCCGAAGCTCCCGGGGAACTGCGCAAATCCCTCGAAGCCCTCGCCGACTCGAGCATGAAACCCGAAGGTCTTGATGCGGGAACCCTCCACGCACGTGTGCTGGCACCCGATGTGGAAAAAGCCGCCGGGCATCTGCGCGAGCTCGTGCGCGGGCTTGGCGGGACGTGTGTGGACGCGGCGGACGAATCCGGCCGCAAGCGGTTGTTGATTGCGGTGCCTCCGGAGGCCTGCGGGGAATTTCTGCGGCGGGCGGAGCTGTTGACCGGCGAAGAGATGCCACAGGTCGCCGGGAATGCGCCGCTGTTCTCCATCGAACTCGTGCCTGCCTCGAAGCCTTGATTGTCTTTGCCCTTCCGTTCGAGGCCGCCGGCTTTTCCTCAGAGACTTGCGGTCTGCCCGTATGGGTGCTGGGGCGTGCCGGACGGGCGGGCGCCGGCATTTTTCGCGAGGGGCTGCCAAACCGGCCTGTTCCGCCCGTGGTGGTGGCCGCAGGACTGGCCGGAGGCCTTGACCCCGGCCTGCGCGTCGGAGATTTGTGCGCCGAAGTCCACGGGCCCGCGGGATGGTCTCCCCTGCCACGCGGCCTCTGGAAACCCGTCCGCATCGCCCACGCCGAACACATCGTTGGCACATCCGCGGAAAAACAGTCCCTGCGCGACAGCGGAGACATCTGCGACATGGAATCCGCCCTGCTTGCCACAACCTGCCGCGAGGCCGGTATCCCGTTCCTCTCCCTGCGCGCGGTCAGCGACACCGCCCGCGCCGATCTGCCCGTTCCACCGGAAACCCTTCTCGATCCTACAACCGGCCTGCCCAGCACCCCCGCCCTCCTCGCCCACCTTGCCACCCATCCACAAAAAATCGTCCGCTTCGCGCG
>CAZGNH010000328.1:0-7670 GCA_964527025.1 uncultured Chthoniobacterales bacterium
ACCCCACGGATGCAGCCGTGACGCTCTACGCGCAGTGGACGGCCGACGAACCCTCCAGCGCCTACAACGATTGGCTGACGACCAACCACCCGTCGATCAACGGTGCCGACCGTGCGCCGGGGGTGGACTTCGACGGCGACGGACTGCCCAACGGGATCGAGTTCATCATCGGCTCCAGCCCGGAAACCCCCACCGGCCCCGGCACCCCGGGCTACCCAACCATGATAGCCTCCAGCGAAAGCCTCATTTACACCTTCAAGCGAACCTCCGCTTCGAAAGCCTGGGAAGTCCGCGTCGAGACCTGCACCGACCTCGTGAACTGGTCGGCATCCTATCTCATCCCGACCACCGATGGCACGACCGGCCCGGTCACCGTCTCCGGCGAGGATGTCACCGTCACCCTGCCGATGGCCTCCGACACCAGGAAGTTCCTGCGCCTCAGGGCGCTCGCTCCTCCCACGCCCTGAGAGACTGTCGGGGACTGTCGGGGACCTCGGCGCCGCCTCAAGTTCCTATTCTTTGCTCATATCTGCTACTGTTGTCCCCAATTTTCCCCCATGACACAAAAGGCAGTCTCCGCCAATCCCCCTTTCACTTCTTTCAAATCGGTAGTAATCCGGGCCGGGCTTTCGGCTTTCACCGGATTTCTGGTTATGGCTTTGGAAATGTCTTGGCTTCGTTTGCTGGAGTGGCAGTTGGGCTCTACCATGACGGCGGCGGCGCTGGCGCTGGCCTCGTTTTTTCTTTTTGCGGGGTGGGGAAGCTGGTGGCAGGGCGGCAAAGCCACGCCTGAGAATGCGGCCCGGCGCTGGTCGGCCGCTATCTTGCTGGCTGGCGGAGTTTCCTGGCTGGCCTTCCAAGTTGCCAGCGGAGACCCCGGTGAGCAATTGGCAGGAATCGGCCCCCTGGCAGTTCCGTTTTTTTTCGTCCTTGCCGGGCTGGGGTCTTTTTTTCTGGGCATCAGCTTTCCCGCCCTTGCTGCGCAGGTGGTGCATTCTTCCCGCGAACGAACCGGATTCGGAGGTGTCGTTTATGCCGGGGAATTGCTGGGCGGACTCTTCGGCGTGCTCGGTGGTGGCTTGCTGCTGCCTTTACTGATAGGACACAACATGACCATGCATGGCCTGTGCACTGCGGCTGTGCTGGTCGGCTTGGCCGGTTTCCGGGTGGCGCATAAAGGTGCCGCATCCCCTCCCACTGCGGCTGAAGCACTGATCGAGTCCAACGACGGAAAGAAGAAAAAAAACGCTTTGCACGCCGCCCGCGTCCGAAGTGAACGGGGTGCGAAAAGTTGGGACGCCGATTGGCAAGCTCCGCTTTGGCTGATTCCGTTGTCGGGTTTTCTGGTGTGCGGATGGCAGATTGTTGCCGTGGCGGCGGTGCAGTTTCAGGCCGGTTTTTCCCTGTGGATGACTACCGGTGTTTTGCCGGCTCCCTCAGTGGACTGGCCATCGGGGCGGCCTTGGCCGCAGCTTGGGCCCGCCGGAGGCAAAAGTCTCCTCTCCTTTTGGTGCTGTGGTCTGCCGGGATCAGCCTCGCACTTTTTCCATGGTTCATACAGGCCACCCTTCATAGCATGCCATGGTTCGAGACTGCCGGGATGTCTCCGGGGATAGCCCATGTGCTTGCGGCGGCGCTTCCTACGCTGTTGTGCGCCATTGCACCAGGCATGCTTTTTCCCACGGTCTGGCCGGGCAAAGCACCGGAGCAAGAATGTCGGACCGGGGGGGCTCACGCCCGCGTGCTGGGACGCTATGCAGGCTGGAATAAACTGGCCTCTGCTCTGGGCTCACTGGCTTTCCCTTTTTTGCTGCTTCCCTGGCTGGGCTACGGTGGAACTTTTTTGGTTCTGGCCATGGGCTACGGGGTGACGGCACTCCTTGTGTCCCGATCAAAAGGTGCGCCTGCTCTTTGGCCGGGGTTGGCGGTGCTTTTGCTCATCGCTTTTCTTTCTTCTCCACTGTGGTCATGGGCGCAACACCGCTTCCGGGTGGCAGTGGAGCATCCTCTGGCTCCCGTGTGGGAAGGTGAAGTTCTGGCGGTTCGTTCGAGCCCCTACGGCAGTATTCGGGTGGTGGATGATGTGGCTGGGTCGCGCCGTATCTTTGTGGGGCGACGCTATTCTCTCAACGGAACCAACCAGGCTCTCAATCATCAACGCAATCAAGCTCTCATTCCCTGGATGTTGGCAAACCAACCAGAAAGGGTGCTGCATTTGGGTATGGGGTCGGGCATTACCTCGGCCGCGTTCCTGCAACCCGGAGTTACCGGGTTGCATACGGTGGAAATCATTCCCGAAGTCGCCGAATTGGCTCACGAGTATTTCGAGGAATGGAACGCACCACTTTTCACGGATGCGCGCGTAAAAGTTCATTGCGACGACGGCCGTCGCGTGGTGAGGTTGGCAGATGTGCCTTTTGATTTGATCGTGGCGGATTTGTTTCATCCGGCCCGGCCGTCCACCCGGTTGCTTTATTTGCAGGAATTTTTTGCCACGGTACGGATGAAACTCTCGGAAAGTGGTCTTTTTTGTTTGTGGCTGCCAGTTTTCCAGCTGGACGATGCGCTTTTCGAAGCCGTGGCAGGAAACTTCGCAGAGGTGTTTCCCGAGGCGGTCTTGATCCGGGGAAATTTTTCGCCGCGGCAACCTCTGTTGGGTTTGGTGGGATGGAAAAATCCCCCCGCCTCTTTGGAGGACGCGTGGCATTCCGCGAAGCTGCATTCCCCGGCGATCGACTCCGCTCCAACCTTCTTTTTTATTCAACCGGAAAATTTCCTGCTCACTTTCGTGGCGCCGGTTTCCGCTTTGTCCATGGATAAACCCCGGCCTTTGCGATGGGATCAGCCGTGGTTTTCACTGCATGCCGCCGCCATCGGCGATAAACCGGGCAAACTGCGTGGCGGCCGCCTGTTACCATGGATGGAAGAAGTCGTCGGGCGCTGGGACACGACGAATTCATCAAGCCCCCTGGCCAGGGCCTCGCGTGCGGCCATCCGGCACTATGATGGTCTATTGCCATGGACGATTCCCACCACCAGCGAAGCACAACAGACCGCCAAGGAAGCCCACGCCAGAGAGCAAAGCGGAAAGGCCAAAGAAATCTATCCGGAAGCCCTGTGGTTCACCGAGCATGACTAGTCACACTGGCCGAGCGAGTAACGCTAGGAATCGTCACAAGCCTTCCTGTCCCGCTGGCTGGGCTCTCCCTCCTTGATTCGCCCAAGAATGCTGAAATTTCCAGCCGCGCCATACGCATCGAATCATGGTGTTGTGTTTAGAACCCTAAAACGGCAACAAAAAATATTAAGACCATTTTCACTGGACAAATGAAAGCATCCCCTCTTAGCATATTACCACATTGACAATAACAATACCAATCCTCCAGATCCGTCTCGATTTTCATACCCGCGAGTTTATCGAGGGGATCGTCGCAGATTTCGACTCCGCCGATGGTGATGCTGACCGCTCAAAGCGGCACATGGCCGAGTCGTCCGGTTCCGGTTACATCTCGCACCCACTCTTCTCGCACCTCGGTTTGATTGGCCCACAGTGGGTGCGCCAGGTGGGCACAGGGGTGGTCGACCGGCTTCCGCCGCAGATGTCTCTCACGCTCCCCAATCTGCCGAAGAAGAGCGTCCAATTTGCCCTGCCGCTTTCACCCGGTTATCAAAGCCTCGATGTGCCGGAATGAGCGCGCAAAGCCCCAACTTTCTGCTGGTGCTGACGGATACCCAGCCGACAGCCTTCCTCGGCTGCTACGGGACGCCTGGAGTGCAGACGCCCTGCCTCGATGCGCTCGCCCGGGATGGCGTCCGTTTCGAACACGCCTACACCACCGCCCCGCTCTGCACGCCTGCGCGGGCGGGTCTGTTCACCGGCATGATGCCGTCGATGGCGGGCGCCTACACCAACACGCAGCCCCTCGGCGACACGGTTCTCACGATGGGGCAGCGCTTCAGCGCGGCAGGCTACCGCTGCGGCTACATCGGCAAGTGGCATCTCGACGGCTACGACTACTTCGGCACCGGGGAATGCCCGCCCGGCTGGGAGGATGCCTTCTGGTACGACGGGCGCCGCTACCTCACGGAACTATCGCCGGAGGAGGTGACCCTTTGGCGCCGCGACTTGATGACCCTCAAGGCCTTGAAGGAAAATCAAATCACGAGTGAGTTCACCTGGGCGCACCGGATTGCGGACCGCGCGGAGCGTTTTCTCGGCGAACAGAAGAGCGACCGGCCCTTCCTGCTGGTGACGAGTTTCGACGAGCCGCATCATCCCTTCACCTGTCCGCCCGAATTCGTCGAGGCCTTCATGGATTACCAGATCGACCTCGGTCCCGCCGCGTTCGATCCCCTTACGGACAAACCGGAGCACCAGCGGGAATGGGCGGAGAGTTGGCTCGGGGCTAAAGAGCCGACGGGGTTCTACCACTCGCCGATGATGCTGGGATGCAACGCCTACCTTGACAGCCAGATTGGCCGGATTGTGAGCCGGGCGCAGGCTCTGTCCAAACAGTCCGGCGCGCCGACCTGGATCCTTTTCACGTCCGACCATGGCGATCACCTGGGAACACACCGTCTGCTCAACAAGGGGCCGACCGGCTACGAAGCCAACACGCGCATCCCCCTGATTGTTGTGGCCCCCGACGGGAGTGGGGCCGGCACGGTCCAGCACAGCGTCGTCAGCCACGCTGACATCCTGCCCACGATGCTCCGCGCCGCCGGACTGCCCGTTCCGGAAATTCTGGATGGTGAAGATTTCCTCGATCTGGTCGGGTCTACCAGCGCGTCGCCGGAACGATGCGCCGTGATGGAATACACCCGCTACGAGGTGAGCCACGACGGCTTCGGAGGGCTCGAACCTCTCCGCATGATCGTCCGCTGGCCGTGGAAACTGGTGGTCAACCTCTTCCGCACTGATGAGCTTTACAACCTCGCCGAGGACCCGGGCGAGTTGAACAACCGGATTTCCGATCCGGTGAGTGCGCGCGACCGCGACCTGCTGCACGAGGTGCTGCTGGACTGGATGGACGAACATACTGACCCGCAACGCGGTCTGCCGTGGCAGCGCCGCGCGTGGCGCGACGCGCGGCGTCCTCACTGGAAAGCCCCGACGCGTCCCGTGCGCGACGACGGCGTCCGCCCGCCCTACCTCGACTACGACACGGGCTTCCCGACCCGGGGCACCGCCCTTCAATACGAGTAGATTGGATAAAAGATGGACTTGAACCAACTCAGTCAATGCGGCCACTTTTCCGAGAACGGCGAGGAATACATCCTCGCACGGCGTGACTTGGAGCCTCGGCAGTGGCTGAACTATCTTTGGAATGATCGCTTCATCGCCCAGACCACCGCTGACGGCGGCGGTCAGAGTTTTTTTCGTCATGTGGGCGGCATCCGAACCCAACTCAATCGCGGGCCGCGCCGCATCTATCTGCGCGATAGGAAAACAGGGGAACTGCAAGCCTTTCCCACAGCCGCCGACGAAGTTGTCTTTGGTCAAGGCTATACCACCTGGCGTGGCGCATGGCAGGGCGTTGGTATCGAGCTCCAGATCGCGGTTGCCGATGAGCTCCCGGCCGAATTGTGGACCGTTCGCCTGAGCGACACCACGGGCAGCAACCGTGAATTCGATCTGATCAGCGCCATGCAGATCGATCTCTCCGGCTACCCAACCCCGTTTCACATCACCAGCATCCGTAGCGAATACGACGCCGGGCGCAATCTGCTCACGTTCATCAACATCGACGTGGCCTGCCAGTATCCCTATTTCAACGGGTTCGCGACCTGCGACCAGACGGTTCAGCACTATGATGCGGCTGGCATGATGTTCGCCGGCAAGGGGAGTTTTGAAAAGCCAGGCTCTCTCAGGGACGGCGGCCATCTCACCGACACGCCCTACGGTGGCTACGGGGCCATGGCCGCACTGCAAACCGCGGTGAGCCTGGGCGGGAACGCGAGCCGCACGGTGCGTTTTGTCTTCGGCACCTACGATCAGCCCGCCGAACTCTACACGGGGCTCGAAAGCCTTTTTGCGCAACCGCCGGCGTTGCGCTCCGGCCCGACCCCGGCCGACCGCACCCGCAACGATCGTTTTAGGATGAAGACCCCGGACGCGGAGCTGGACCGCCTCTTCAACTCCTGGGCCAAGCACAACCTCCAGTTCTGTATCCACTGGACCCGCATTTACAGCCGCGGCTTCCGAGATGTCCTGCAGGACGCCATGGGTGCCACCACCATCGACCCCGACCAGTCCCGCGAAAAGATTCTGGCCGCACTGGGGCATGTGTACCAAAGCGGACGCTGCGTCCGCGCCTGGGATGCGGTCAATACCCTGCAGAACGAACTCTACACCGACGGCCCCATCTGGATTCCGCTCGCCCTCAACGCTTACCTGGCAGAGACCGGCGACTTCGCGCTGCTTGATGAGATAGTCCCCTGGCACGACGGCGGCGAGGCCAGCGTCTTCGATCATCTGCTGCGCGCACTCGACTTCCTCTACGGCGACCGCGATGAGCGCGGACTCTGTCGTATCCACGACGGCGACTGGGCCGACATGTGCCAGACCCTGGGCCGGGAGGGCCGGGGAGTGGGTGTCTGGCTTTCCATTGCCCTTTACAACGCGCTCAACGAGACGGCCAAACTGGCGCGGCACCTTGGCAAAAGCGATCTCGCCGGTCAGATGCTTGCGCGGGCCGCGGAGATGAAAACGGCTGTCAACGCGCACGGCTGGGACGGCGACTGGTATTTGTTCGCCCACAACGACGAGAACCGCGCCATCGGCACGGCCGCCGCCAAAGAAGGGCGCATCTTCCTCAATCCCCAGTCCTGGGCGGTCCTCTCCGGACTTGCCGAGGGTGAGCGCAAAGAGGCCTGTCTCAAGGCGATCGATACGGAACTCGATTCGACCGTCGGCCCCTACCTTCTGGCCCCGGCCTACACCGATAGGGATGCCGGCGTTGGTTCGGTGACCGGCAGTCCCACCGGTGTGATCGAAAACGGCTCCTGCTACTGTCATGCGGCCGCCTTCAAGATTGTCGCCGACTGCGTCGCTGGCCGGGGAGGGCAGGCCTACAAGACCCTGCGCGCCATCATGCCCGGTGGCGACGCCGACCAGCGGAACGAAAACGCCGACTGCCCGCCTTTCGCCTTCACCAACTCCCGCGCCGCCATGTGGCATCCTTACTTGGCCGGCCGCTCCCTCGGCCTCTGGATCACCGGCACCGTGGCCTGGAGCTGGGTCGCCTGCACCGAGTGGATCTTGGGCATCCGCAAGACCTTCGACGGCTTGATCGTCGATCCCTGCATCCCCGCCCACTGGGACGGCTTCACCGTCCACCGCCTCTACCGTGGCTGCACCTACGAGATCAGCGTCGAGAACCCCGAACATATCGAGCGCGGCGTGCGCGAAGTCCGCGTGGACGGCGAACTTTGGAGCAATCAGACGCTGCCCGTCCGTCCGGGCGGGACGATCCATGTGCGCGTCATCATGGGCAGGTTGAAGCAGCCGGCGCTTACAGCTGCAGGAGAGGAATGATGATGAAAACAACACTTGCCCAGATGTTGTTGACCGCCGTCGGCCGCGCGCACTACGACGGGATGAAAAGCACGCGGCTAACGGTCGTCGGCATGCGCGAACTGGCCGGCCACCCCGTCGTGGCGCAAGCCGA
>CAZGNH010000329.1:0-2564 GCA_964527025.1 uncultured Chthoniobacterales bacterium
TCCTCGGAGATGAAAATCATCACGGGCACCGCCCACCCGGCGCTCGTCAATGCCATCTGTCAATACCTCGGCCAACCCCTCTGCAACGCCAACGTCACCACCTTCCCCGACGGCGAAACCTTCGTCAAAATCAACGACAATATCCGAGGCCGCGACGTCTTTATCGTCCAACCCACCTGCCCCCCCACCAACCAGAACCTGATGGAGCTCCTGATCATGGTGGACGCCGCCCGCCGTGCCAGCGCCGCGCGCATCACAGCGGTCATCCCGTTTTTCGGCTACGCCCGGCAGGACCGCAAAGACCAACCGCGCGTCCCCATCACCGCCAAGCTCGTTGCCAACCTGCTCGTCGCCGCAGGCGTCAACCGCCTCGTCGCCATGGACCTCCATGCCCAGCAGCTCCAGGGGTTTTTCGACATCCCCGTCGACCACCTCCAGGCCCTGCCGGTCATGATCCAACACCTGCGCAGCCTCAACCTCGGCGAACTCGTCGTGGTAAGCCCCGACGTGGGCGGCGTCAAAAACGCCTCGGCCTACGCCCATGCCCTCGGTGCGGGACTCGCCATCGTCGTCAAACGCCGCGTCACCGCCAGTCAGATCGAGCCGGTCGCCGTCATCGGCGAGGTCCGCGACCGCAACGTGATCATTGTCGACGACCTCACGGAAACGGCCGGCACGCTCTGCGGTGCGGCAACCATCCTGCGCCAGCACGGAGCCCGCGATATTTATGCTGGCGTTTCCCATGCGGTTCTGACAGAGATAGCCATTGACCGCCTGCGGCAGTCCGAAATCAAGGAGCTGATCACCACCGACAGCGTGCCGCTCGAGGACTACAACGGGGGGCGCCTCAGGGTGCTCTCGGTCGCGCCGCTTCTGGGAGAGGGAATCCGGCGCATCCACGACGACGAGTCGGTCAGCTCCCTCTTCGAAATCAAAACCTGAACCCACATCGCACCATGGCCAACCAAGTCAAACTCGCCGTCCGACCCCGGCACGAAGCCGGACGCAACGCCGTCAAAGCCGTCCGTGCGCGTGGAGCGGTCCCCGCCGTCATCTACGGCGCCAAGACACCCTCCATCAACCTCGAAGTCAACCGCCGCGACATCGAAAACCTCCTCGCGCGCTCGGTCGGCGAAAACATCCTGGTCGAACTCGAAATCCACGACGGCACCACCACCACCAACCGCCTCTCCCTCATCCAGGAAATCCAGCATCACCCGGTGCGCGGCGACATCCTCCACGTCGATTTCCATGAAGTGTCCATGACCGAGGAGATCGAAGCCGAGGTGGTCCTCGAGCCGGAAGGCGAGGCGGTCGGGGTCAAGACATTCGGCGGCCTGCTCCAGCAGAGCATGCGCGAACTGCCCATCCGCTGCCTCCCCCAAAACCTTCCCTCCCTCATCACCGTCGATGTCTCTGCCCTCAATATCGGCGAGGCCGTCCACGTGCGTGACATCCGCCTGCCGGAGGGGGTCATCGCCACCGCCGATGCCGACCTGACGGTCTTTCTTGTCTCCGAGCCGACGGTCGCGACCGAGGAGGAAACCGCCGCCGAAGCCGCTGCGGCCCCCGAAGTCATCACCGAAAAGAAACCCGAGGCACCCGCTGCGGCGGAGAAAAGCTAGGGTTTCCCCGACGTGGAGAACTCCCCGGTCTTTCTGCTTGTCGTCGGGCTCGGCAACCCCGGCCCGCGCTATGCAAACACCCGCCACAACGCGGGCTTTGCCGTGATCGACGAGCTGGCGCGCCGCACCGCCTGCACCTTTGAGTTCGAATCTTCTTTGGATGCCGACGTGGCGCGCTGCGGGGGACGCCTGCTCATGAAGCCGCGCACGTTCATGAACCTGAGCGGGGAAGCGGTCGGAAACTACGCGCGCACGTTCCGGATCGAGCCGGACCGTGTGCTTGTGGTCCTCGACGACGCCTCGCTTCCGCTGGGCGGGCTCCGCCTCCGGCCCTCGGGTAGCAGCGGCGGCCACAACGGCCTCGAATCGGTGCTCGTGCACATGGGCACCAGCCTCGTGCCGCGTCTGCGCATTGGAATCGGCCCGCCGCCGGAGCAGATTCCGCTGGACGAATTCGTTCTGTCCGGATTTTCTTCAGAGGAGGTTCCTCTGGCCCGCGAGGCCTTCATGAGGGCCGCCGATGCCATCGAGCATGCCAACGCACACGGCATCGAAGACGCCATGAACATTTTCAACCAAAAGCAAAACCCATGAACAGACGCTACGAAGCCCTTCTCGCCCTCGATACCCGCGGGAAAGAGGACACCGCCAAAGACACCATCGAACGCCTTGAAAAGCTCTTCGCCGCCGAAGGAGCCGCCATCGAAGCGGTCCAGCGCCTCGAAAAACGCGAGTTCGCCCACCCGCACAACCACATGAGCTCCGCCTACTTCGTCAACTTCGTCTTTTCGGCTCCCCCGGCCACCATCGACTCCCTGCGCGCAAAATTGAAACTCGACGCGGATGTCGCCATGCAAAACTACCTTGTCCTGCCTGCCGCCGCCCCTTCCTCTCCCCAGCCCACCGAAACCCCAAACCCCTGACCCCTCCCACCTATGG
>CAZGNH010000330.1:0-4266 GCA_964527025.1 uncultured Chthoniobacterales bacterium
CCCCGCGATGGTCTCTTACTACATCTTCAAGTACCGATTCAACGGCATCATGGCAGCCATCAGCCGCCGTTGCGGCAACATGCTCAGCAACCTGCGCCACTCCCTCCAAATCTATGCCGAAACCGGTGCCCTCCCGCCCGAAGGAGGCCAATCCCCCGCCGCCTGAACCCATGCAACCCTCGCACATCCCATGAAAGGCTTCGCTCCGGACGAAGAATCCGTCACCTTCCAGATGGCCCCCATGATCGATGTCGTTTTCCTCCTGATCATTTTCTTCATGGTCGCCGCCAACATGAAGCAGAAGGTGATCGTCAAAATCGACGTTCCCGTCGCCGACAAGGCCGTCGTCTCCCAAAACCCCGGCAACCGCGGCATCATCACCGTCATGTCCGACGGCAGCATCTACGCCGGTTCCACCCCCCTTGACGCCGGTCAACTCCCCGGCCACCTTGCCGAAATCAGCACCAATGTCCCCGGCTTCCGGGTCGTCATCCGCGGCGACCAAAACGCCCCCCACCGGATCATCCGCGAAGTGCTCGCACACTGCGCCGCCGCGGGCATCGACGACATCATCTTCTCCGCCCACCAAACAGACAAATAACCATGAGACTCCACAGAGATTATCTGTCACCCCAGACCGAAGGGGACGACCAGATGCAAATGGGTCCGATGATCGACATCGTTTTCCTGCTGCTGATTTATTTCATGGTAACGACGACCCTGCTCAAGACCGAGGCGGATTTGGGGATTTTGCTGCCGGGGGAGGTGCGGCAGATCGAGGCCGTGAAGATGCCCGATGAGCAGATCATCGAGATCACCGCGGAGAACCGGGTGATTTTGAACGGGAGGGAATTTCCCGTTGCGGGGGACGGGGCGATTCCGGAGCTTGTGCAGACGTTGAGGCGGTTCGAGGCGGCGGCATTTTCGGCGGGGGTGAAGGCCATGGTGACCATCGATGCGGCCGATGGGTCGGTACACCAGCGGTCGATGGACGTGCTCAACGCCTGCGCCGAGGCGCGCATCCGCAATGTTTCCTTTGCGATGCGGGAAGGGGGGGCCTGATGGCACCTTCGCACCGGCCGAACCTGCCGCGCGGAATCCGGTTTTTGGTTTCGCGCAAGAAGTTGTTGTGGGAGGTGTTTGTGTTGAGCGTGATCCTGCATTTGCTTTTTGTGCTGGTTGCGGGGGGGATCGTGGTGTTCCGGAACATGTTTCCGAGCGACGCGCAGTTCGAGGGGGAGAAGTTTGTGCGGACGGTGGATCCGCGGCTTGTGGAATACCGGGTGCAGGTTCAGGACCAGCAGCAGAAAAGCGGCAGGCCGGTGCCCACGCAGCGGATCACGGCGGCCAGAGTGAGCGATTTCAACCTGCCCGAAATGCCCCTCGAACCGGACCGCCGGACGGCACCGGTGCAATTTGCCCCCGAGGATTTCAATCTCGCGGGCGAGGGTCTCGGCCTGGGGGCCGGACGCGGTTCGGGCGGACTCGGGCTGGGCGAATCGAAGGTGTCGTTTTTCGGGATCACGGCCGTCGGGGAGAGGATTTTTTTCATGGTCGATGTGAGTGAAAGCATGGCCGAGGACCACCGGGGCGGGTATGCGGGCTACGAACTTGTCAAGCAGGAGGTGGCCGACATGGTCGCCGGCCTCGAACCGACAACGTTTTTCAACGTGGCTGTCTTTGCCGAGGGCGTGCATGTCATGGACGGGGAAATGCAGCGTGCGACCGACGATCAAAAGGCCCGGGTGGAAGCCTTTCTCGACGGCTTTCTGGTCCAAGTTGGAAACCGCTACCGCACCAACGCAACCGGTGGATTCCAGCCGCCGGATTTTTACCGCGTCGGGGCACTCTGCGAACTGGTCACCACCGACACCACCGAACGCAAGGTGACCCCGACCCAGCTCGAATGGGAATACCGCCCTGCCGGTGGCGGCCTGACACGCACAGACCTTGCCGTGCTGGCCTCCCTCATGCAGGGCGCGGACACCGTCTTCATCATCAGCGACGGCAACCCAAACATCTGGAAAACCCTCGAGGGCCGGGAGCTCGAACGCCTCAACAAACGCCGCATGGAATGGTTCCGGCGCCTTGCCCGGGACGGTTTCAAACGGTTCAACGCGGAGAAGGCCGACGAAAAGCGCCTCCACGAGGAGGAGACCGCCAAGCGCGCGGCCAAAGGCCTGGCTCCACAGGCGCAGGAATTGCGCGGCGGCGGCCCGTACCTGACCGCCATGTCAAGCCGCGAAATCATCGACGCCCTCCTCGAAGCGCAAAAGAAAATCCGCGAAACACAAACCACCGGCCCGGGCCAGACCCCCAAGCCCGCAAAGATTTACACCATCGGCTACGCGTCATCGCCGGACGAGCAGGAATTCCTCAAGCTCCTGTCACGGCGTTTCGGGGGCCGCCACAGGCCGGCCAAGTCGATGGCACCGCCAGTTCGCTAGCCCGCATCTCTCACAAACTTCGTAGGCGCATGGGGAGGATTTTGTTCGCCTTCAGGCGGAGAGGGCGCGGTGTGCGGGACTCAAGAGGGCGGCGTCGGTGAGGTCGTGGCGGGCGGCGCGGTTGAGGTATGCCGCCGGCTCAAGCGCTCTCCACGCATTCCGGTTCCCGGTCGGAAATCTGGGTTCGGGCAATAAAAATGGCGAGGATGCACCATCCGGCGTTGAGGAAAATAAAGAGGATGAACTGGAGATCCACCGGGAGGGAATAGACTCCGATCAATGCGGGAGCCCAGAAGATGACGTTGGGGATGAACAGCGGCGGGAGGCGCTTTGCGAAGAGACGGGGTGTGAGCGCCCGCAGGGTTTCCCCGAGCCGATACCCGTGCTCCCGCCATGCAAACCATGCAATCAAAAGCGGCATGGCGATGAAGAGCGCATAGCCGAACTGGTCGACGAGGATTTTTGCCCCGAGCCGCCATGGCTCTCCGCCGCTGCCAAGCCAGAACGCCTGCAGGGCGTAAAAGCGCTCGACCAAGATGCCGGTCAATCCAAAATAAGCAAATTGATGGACGAGTTCGCCGGGGGTGGGCCCCCGGCGGCCGGGCGGCCTGAGGGCAGCTTTGAGGACTTCCGGGAGCACGCCGCCGCTGAGGATGGTGGCCGCCGCGGCGAAGGCCGGCCCGCCCTGCGCCTTCCATCCCGCCAGCAGGTGCGCGAATTCCCTGAATGCCGCCGCGTTGTAGTAAAGGAACACGGCGGCGGCGGCACACGCCTGCATCCCAACCACCGCGGGCCAATAGAGCCGCAGTCCGTCCAGGGCCGTGCGCAAAACGCCCCGCTTTGAGGGTGTGTCAACGGTCCCCTCCATGGCATTCCGTGCCCTGTGATTGCTCCCCGGCACCGTCAGCCCCCGAGGGCATCGATGAGGGTTTCGGCGGCGAGGGAGGGGGCGATGGATCCATCGGAAACCTTCCTCTCCATGTCGGCGGCCAGCGCGGCGATGCGGGGATCGGCGAGGAACCGGTCGCGCAGTTGGCTTTCGACGAGGGAGCGCCACCATGCGACGGCCTGCTGACCCCGGCGGGCGTCGCGGATGCCGGTGTGCGTGATATGGTCGAAGAACTTTGAGAGGGTCTCCCGGACTTCTTCGAGCCCTTCGGGTTTGACGGAGGAGACGGCGAGGACGGGCGGGCGCCACCCCTCGGTCGAGGGGTTCAGGAAGCCGGTGGCGCGTTCGAGTTCGGAGCGGGTGGCGCGGGCGCGGTGCAGGTTGTCGCCGTCGGCTTTGTTAACGAGGAGGATGTCGGCGATCTCGACGATGCCTTTTTTCATGCCCTGGAGTTCATCCCCGGCTCCGGCGATCATCAACAGGACGAAGCAATCCACCATCGAACGCACCTCGATTTCGCTCTGCCCGACACCGACGGTCTCGACCAGCACGATGTCGTGCCCCGCCGCCTCGCACAGGAGAATCGTCTCGCGGGTTTTGCGGGTCACCCCGCCGAGCGCGCCGCCGGTCGGCGACGGGCGGATGAAGCATTCGGGGCGGCGTGAGAGGATTTCCATGCGGGTTTTGTCGCCGAGGATGCTGCCGCCGCTGAGGCTGCTGCTGGGATCGACGGCGAGGACGGCGAGGCGGTGGCCCCGGTCGCAGAGGAAATTGCCGAAGGCTTCGATGAAGGTGCTTTTGCCGGCGCCGGGCACGCCCGAGATGCCGATGCGCATGGCATGGCCGGCGCGCGGAGTGACCCGCTCGAGCACGTCGCGCGCGGGCGGGCGGTGGCGCGGTGCGTTGCTTTCGACCAGGGTGATGGCGCGG
>CAZGNH010000331.1:0-6682 GCA_964527025.1 uncultured Chthoniobacterales bacterium
CTCCCCCCAACGCCGCTCCGGACGCTACAGCGGCCCGCAAGTCAACGACTCCCCGCTCCCCGAGCCCGTTCCCGCGCCCGATCTCGACCTCAACATCGGCCCCGAAGACGTCGTCCCCATGCCGCCAAGCCCGCCGGAAACCCCCTCCGAGCCCCCCGCCTTCCGCTACTGAAAATACGTGTCCTCATGCGCATAGGGAGGCGAACAGCAGCACAGAAACCGCGCCCCGCCCTCGCTCGAAAGCGCGTGCCACTCCCCGGCGGGGATCAAAATTCCGTCTCCTTCACAAACATCCCGCTCTTCGCCTCCGACCTCCATGCGGGCACCGCCCTCGAGGATGAAGTAAAATTCTTCGGACAGGAGGTGCCTGTGTCGTGTGGTGGATCCACCCGGCGGCACGGTGGCCTCGGCGAGGCTTTGGTTGCGAACAGGGGCGTTGGCGGCATCCAAAATGCTGCGTATCCGCGAACCGTCTTTGGTCGTAAATGGTTTTTGGCTGGCTAGGTTTCTGACAATCATGGAAAGTCACCGGGTATGAAATTTTACGAAGGCTGCACAGCATTAATTACGGGAGCCAGCGCCGGGTTGGGTGCCGAATTCGCACGTCAACTCGCACCCCACGCCCAGACACTCGTCCTCGTCGCCCGCCGGACCGAGCGCCTTGAAAACCTGCGCATCGACCTCGAAACCCTCCACCAAGGCCTCAAAGTCCATGTCTATGTCGCCGACCTGTCGCAGGAATCCCAGCGTGACCGGCTCGTCGCATGGCTCGGGGAAAACGCCATCGCCATCGACTTCCTGATCAACAATGCGGGCCTCGGCGACCACGGCACCTTCGCCACCGCCGATTGGACACGCGTGCGCTCGATGCTCGATGTCAATATCGCCGCCCTCACGCACCTGACCCACAAACTCGTGCCCGACATGGTGCGCGGTGGCAGGGCCGCCATCCTCAACGTGAGCTCGGTCGCCGGCTTTTTCCCGCTGCCAAACATGGCCGTTTACGCGGCCACGAAGGCGTATGTGACGAGTTTTTCGGAGGCCCTTGCCATCGAATTGCGCCCCCTCGGGGTGAGTGTCACGGCGTTGTGTCCCGGGCCGGTCCCCACCGAGTTCTTCGAGATCGCCGCGCGCGACCCGCATGAGGTGCCGCATCACCAGTCCATGCCGGCCTTTGTGGTCGAAGCATCCGAGGTGGTCCGCCGGGGCCTCGATGCAGTGTCCCGCGACCGTGCGCGCGTGATTCCAGGACCCCTGCTTGCCGTTTCGGTCTTCCTCGCCCTGCTGATTCCCTTTGCAATTCTGAGGGAACTTCTGCGCCACGGATCCCGGAAACAGTGAAAATGGAGGAGACAACACCCGCAGCAGGGCGCCGCGCCGCAAAAGCGGCATCATCCCCGCGCACCCCGCGTCCCGCGCCGCCGTCCGACGCCTTCGCCGGTGCCCTTGCCCTCGTCAATACCCACCTCTACAGCGTCGAGGAACGGATCCACGCCCAAGCGCGCACCTTCGATCCCGCCGTCGAGGGCTACGTCTCCTACGTGTGTGACAAGGGCGGCAAGCGCCTCCGCCCCGCCCTGGCCCTTCTCGCCGGGGGATGCACCGGACCCATCACACCCTCCCACATCGACCTCGCCGTCATCCTCGAACTTGTCCATGTGGCCACCCTCGTCCACGACGACATCATGGACGGCGCCGAACTGCGGCGCGACCAGCCCACCGCCAACGCCAAATGGGGCAACGCCATCAGCGTCCTCCTCGGCGACGCCCTCTTCGCCCACGCCCTCAAACTCTCCACAGGATTCAGCAACAGCGCAATCTGCCGCCGCATCGCCGAAGCCGCCTCCGACGTCTGCTCGGGAGAAATCATCCAAACCCAGCGGCGCTTCGACCTCAAACTCTCAATCGCCGATTATTACCACATCATCGAAATGAAACCCGCGGCGCTCTTCGCTGCCGCCTGCGAGCTCGGCGCCTTTATCAGCGAGGCGAACCCACGGGTTATCGGGGCCTTCAAAACCTTCGGGGCAAAAATCGGAACCGCCTACCAGATTTACGACGACCTCCTGGATTTGGCGGGGACCGAAGAAGAGACCGGCAAGACGCTGGGCACCGATTTGGGCAAGGGGAAATTCACCCTGCCTGTATTGCTCCTGTTGCAGAGCGGGCGGGCCGGGGACTTGAGCGGCATGCTTATCAAGGCGGCCTCGGCCGACATGGCGCCGCTGGCCGGCTTGCTTGAAGAGTCCGGCGCCATTCCCTCGGCTGCCAAAGCCGCCCGCCGCCTCGTCGATGAGGGCAAGGCGGCCATCCGCGACGTCCCGGACAACCGCCACCGGTGCGCGCTCATCGCCATCGCCGACCACATCGCCGCCCTTGCCATGCGGTTCGCCTGACCAAAACCCGCCCCGGCGGCTGTCGCCGCCAAAGGCACGGACGACCGGCCCGGTCGTCCGCGTGGTACAAAGCGTTGATCGTTGTCGGCATCACGGGCACGATGATGATCGTCGAGATTGTCGACGGCTTGTGTTTCTCCGATGTGTTCCATTTGTTCTTGTGCTGCCAGGCTCATGTTCAGGGTTCCGTTCTCGGTTGTTGGTTTTATTGAACGGTCGGGTTGTTGATCTGTTTGTAATGCCCGGGTGGATCAGGCGTCGAGGGCGGCGCGCATGGCCCGCAGGTGTGCGGGGGTTGATCCGCAGCAGGCGCCGACGAGGGCGGTGCCTGCTGCGCGCATTTCGGAGGCGAAGGCGGCGAGTGTATCCGGGGAGGCGGGGTAGACGGTTTTGCCGTCGACGGAGATTGGCAGGCCGGCATTGGGCTTGCCGAGGAGGGGGCAGGCGGGGGCGGCCTTGCGCATTGCGGCGAGGACCGAGGCGACGACATCCGGACCGACTCCGCAGTTGGCGCCCACAATCCGTGCCCCGGCGCCGGAAAGAGCCGCAACCGCATCCGCGGGCGTGACACCCATCATCGTGCGTCCGCAGGGATCGAAAGCCATGCTGGCGAAGACCGGCAATTTCCCGTCCGAGGCTTCGCGTGCCGCTCCGACCGCCAGCAATGCCTCCTCGATGGCCGTGAATGTCTCGCAAACCAGCGCATCCACACCCGCCCCGACAAGGATCACCGCCTGTTCAAGAAAGGCCGCCCGCGCGTCGTCGGGATCGATGTCGCCGTAGGGCTCGATCATTTCGCCGGTGGGACCCACCGACCCCGCAACCCATGCCCGGGACCCTGCGGCGGCAATGCCCTCGCGGGCGAGCCGGACCGCATCAGCGTTCACTGCTTGGATGTGGTCGGCGAGTTTCGAGAGGCCGAGCCGGATCCGGTTGCCCCCGAATGTGTTTGAATAGACAAGATCCGAGCCGGCCGATGCGTATTCCGAGGCGAGTTGTCGCACCATGCCGGGGCGTTCGAGGG
The DNA here is from genome assembly GCA_964527025.1 of uncultured Chthoniobacterales bacterium. GTDB lineage: Bacteria > Verrucomicrobiota > Verrucomicrobiia > Chthoniobacterales > Terrimicrobiaceae > CAZGNH01. The sequence goes on from CAZGNH010000331.1 coordinate 3,421, forward strand.
TCCACTGCTCGGGAGCCGCGCCGGCCTGCAGCCCGCGTTCCTGCATCCAGGTGCCCGTGGCTCCGTCCGCCAGCAGCGTCCCCCCCTCATCGAGTGCGTCCAAAAGCGATTTCACCGGTCCATTATCCCGCAATTCCGGCGTCTGCAAAGCCCCATCTCGACAGGCCGCAAGCATTTTTTCTTGCCCGGGCATGCCTTGGGCGCAAGAAATCGCCCCATGACACGCCATGTTCTTTGACTCCCTCGTGCTCTTTGCGCTTATCGTGGCAGAAGGAAAAGAACCATGAAAGAAAGGCGCCGTCCATGTTTCCAAGGTGCGATCATTGCGGGTGGTATCCTTTTGCCGGTCTGCGGGGTTCGGAGGTGGCTGTGAATCCGGGCCTTGAGGGGCGTGATCCGGAGGGGGTGTGTCGCACCTTTGAGGGGATTGCGGGCAGGTATGATCTGGCCAACCACGTCCTGAGTTTCGGGTTGGATTGGCATTGGCGGGCGGTGGCGGCGCGGATTCTGGCCGGTTATGGGCCGTCGCGTGTCTTGGATGTGGCGACGGGGAGCGGCGACCTGGCCCTTGCGGTGAAGCGGGCCGTTGGTGGGGCATCTGTTGTGGGCATGGATTTTTGCGCGGCGATGCTTGCGCGGGCGGAGGCCAGGGGACTTGACGGGTTGGTTGAGGGCGATGCGCTGGCCATGCCCTTCGGGGACGGCGTTTTTGATGCGGTGACGGTTGCCTTCGGGCTTCGCAACATGGCGTCGTGGGATGGGGCGTTGCGTGAGATGCGCCGTGTGCTTGTGCCGGGGGGGCTTCTTCTGGTGATGGATTTTGCATTCCCCGGGGGCGGTCCGCTTGCGCCCGCGATGCGGCTTTACCTGCGCCGGGTCATGCCCTTCCTCGGCGGGCTGCTCACCGGCCGGCCCGGTGCTTACGCGTATCTGGCATCAAGCATCGAAACCTTTCCGCGCGGCGGGGCCATGCTTGCCCTGATCGAAGATTGCGGGTTCCACGGGGCCGCCGCCCGTTTCCTGCCGCCGGGTGTAGCCGCGATCTACACGGCCCGTGCCGGGTAGGGGATCACCCCAGCAGGGCGGCGAGGACAGCCTCGGTGTCCGACACATTCTCGAAGACAAAGTCCGGGTCGTGGGAGGCCAGTTCGGCGGCCGGATAGGCGCCTGTGGCGATGGCGACGGTTTTCGCGCCGAAGGCCTTGCCGCAGTCGATGTCGCGGGGTGTGTCGCCGATCACATAGATGCGTTCGGGGGGGAATTCCAGCCCGTGGCGTTCCTTGGCGCGGGCGCGGGCGACGGGGCCGAGGTGGTTGCGGTCGTGGTGGTCGTCGGCAAAGGCCCCGAAGTCGAAAATGTCCCAAACCCCGTAGTGGGTGAGTTTGATCTGTGCGCCGCGGGCGAGGTTGCCGGTCAGAAGGGCGAGCACGCAGCGGGGTTCCTTGCGCAGGCGTTCAAGGAGGGCGGGCATGCCGGGCAGCAGGCGTCCGTTGTGGCGGGGCATGCGGGCGGCGAGGTGGTGGAGGTAGGCATCGAGCAGCGACGTGCGGTTTTCCGGGGTCTGAGGCAGGCCGTGTTTTTCCAGCAGGCGGTCCGCGATGGCGGCATCCGTCGCTCCGGCGAGCGTGATGCCGGCAAAATCCTCGGTCACGCCGAATCGCTCGCGCATGGCTTCCTTGAGGGCCTGTTCGCCGGCGCCGCCGGAGGTCAGAAGGGTTCCGTCGATGTCGAAGAGCAGGAGGCGATCCGGACGGGCAGTTTCCGGGCCGGGGCGATTCACGGGGAATGCGGCCCGTCGGGATTTGCGGGAGCGGAGTTGGCGGGCTGGGAGAATTTCCGTTTGCGTTTGGAGGCCGGGAGCGGGGAGAGGGTCATGCCGATGGCGCGTCCCACGAGTTTTGGCTCCATGTCCACGTGGCCCATGCCGGAGAGGTCGTCGCGCACCCGGTGGACCACTTCCATGCCGAGTTCCTGGTGTGCCATTTCCCTGCCGCGAAATTGCAGGTGCACCTTCACCTTGTTGCCCTTGTCGAGGAATTCCTCGGCATGGCGGATTTTGGTCAGGTAGTCGTGGTCGTCGATGTTCACCCGGAACTTGACCTCCTTGACGCGCCCGGCGGTGTTTTTCTTCTCCTTTTCCTGCTTGGAGAGGTCGTAGCGGAATTTCCCGAAGTCGAGGATGCGGCAGACCGGGGGCTGCGCGCTGGGGGCCACCTCGATGAGGTCCAGCCCAAGGGCGCGGGCGCGACGGATGGCATCGTCCACGCGCAGAATTCCCAGCTGTTCGTTGGTCGTGCCGTTGATGACACGCACTTCGCGGGCCCGGATGCGTTCGTTGACGCGGATGTCTTTCGGATTAATAAGCCTGCCTCCGAAACAGATGAGCTGGTTGGGGAGTCTGGTTGGTCATTTCCGACTGGGTTCCACTGGGACGGCGCGTGCGCGCGGACATTCGACGTACATGCGAGGCATGAATCAATGTCCGCTTGGAAAAATTTGCATGGTCGGTGGATCGGGAATCATTGTCGTCAGGCGTGCCTGGTTTGAATGACGTGCGTGAAGGATTCCGTGAAGACGGGCTGCACGCAAGAATTTTTTTCTATGATTTTTCTCCTTGCGCAGGACCCGGGCACCTCGGGCATGCTGGCGGGCATGAAAAGCCCCGTGTCTTTTTTCCTGGGAATGGTGTTTTTGGCGCAGGCGGGTTTCGGGCAGGAAGCCGCTCCGATCACGGGTCCTTCTCCGGAAGCCCCGCCGGAGGAGGCAGGGCGGGGACCCATGCTGGATCCGGGGGGCGAGCCGGCCCTCACCGCCACGGTCGTGGATGTCGTGCCCACCATCATCAGCTCAAACCTTGCGCGCTCCCGCCAATTCTTCACCGGCATGCTCGGCTTCCATGTCCTGCAGGCCGAGAGTTCCGGCTACATGGCCTTCGGGCGCGATGCCGTGCGGGTCGGCGTTGCCAGCAACCCGTCCATGACCCCCGCCAACCGCGGCACGGTTTACTTCAACGTGAGCGGCATCGATGTCTTCCACGACGAGCTCCGGGATCGGGGGGTCAAAATGTCCAAGCCGCTGGCGACCCAACCCTCGAAAATGCGCGAATTCACCGTGCTGGATCCCGACAACAACACGCTCATCTTCGGCGAATACACGGGGCGCTAGCCCGCATCTCTCACAAACTTCGTCGCGAGACGCCGCGCGAGGCTGGCTGGGACAAGGCGGGCGCGGAATCGGGGGAGGGCTGTATGCGTGCATACTG
>CAZGNH010000332.1:0-4122 GCA_964527025.1 uncultured Chthoniobacterales bacterium
TCGCGGGGATTGCGATAAGGGTCGGTGCCGTCGGTGCTCCCGTGCCCGCTTGTCGCAAGAAACATCGTTATGCCTGACTTTTTTCCCACCGATCCCGCGGTGATGGCTGCTTTGAGGAGTTCGATCATGTCGGGCTCGCGGCCAGCCGTAGCCACATCGGTCAGACGCAGAATGTTTGCCGGGTTTCCATGATCGTAGGTCCAGGGTTCGGAGGGACTCGAGCGGCTGAGGCCGAACGACCGATGAATTGCATCGCTTTGATTCTTGGCCGCCGTGGCATCGTTGGTAATCAGCGCCAACCGTGAGAGAGGAAAACGGTTGGCGAGGAGGGGCTCGCCGGGCCGGGCCGCCGAGCCATCCTTGCGTGTGAACGCAGTCGTCACCCGGACATTGGCTAAGTCGGGGTTGATGACATCGTCGAGGCCCGTCGCATCGTTGCCGCCGTTGGCTAAGGTACGGATTCTACTGCGGTTCGGGTTGGGGGCGAAACTTGGTGCGTCGATGTCGCGCGAAAACGTGGTAAAGTATTGGAGGGCCGGGATGGAGTCTCCCGATGTTTCAAAGGTTCCGGGATTGGCACGGGCGTAGCGGATGAGATCCTGGCGGCTGGTGAATATGCGGTCGCCCGGCCACGGCTTCAACCATCCGGTTTCATGGTAGTGCGGGAAGCTGCCTGTCTCGGGACGGAAATTTGCCCAGGGTCCGGTCAAGCGCCACGTCGGCGGCCAGGACAATGTGCCATCGTTCCTGACCGCACTTGCCGCGATGCCCGGGATGACCCGCAGATCGGCGGTCGCTGGCGAGCCTTTGCGGAAAACTCCGGGCATCGTTGCCCCATGACCGAAGGCATTGATATCGAGCAACCCGCCGGTGTCATAGACATTGTAGGAGAAGCGCCCGACCGCGTTGGTCGAGGGAGTGGCGGTGACCGTCCCGTTGCCGTTCAGATAAATCCAATTCGGCAATTCATTCGAGGAGGTGAACCCCGCGCCGCCAAGGAGCATGGGGGCATTCCAACGGTTGCTGTCAACGAGCCGTCCATTCTTCGCCGGGGTGGATGAATTGTGATCCGAGGCGTTTGTCTCTCCAACGCCATTGGTCGCTTCATTCACGCTGCGGCGCACCAGATTGGCGAAGTTGGTGTCCGATGCAAGCGCGGTGGGAAGCGGACGCTGCGGGAGGGCAAAGACATTGTTTGTCTGCCCGTAAATGGTGGTGGTGCCAGTCGTGGAGTTGGATGAGGAATTTTCCGCGATTTCCTGCAGGAACTGCGCGGCGATATAATCGGCGGCGGTTTCCGTGGTCTGCCGGACGAGAACCTGGTTGGAGCGTGTGGTTTCGATTAGACGGTTGGAGGTGGCCCGGGAAAAAAACGCCATCGCGGCGATGGTGACGAGAACGATGAGTGAAAGAGTGATCACCAGCGCCATCCCGGTATCGTTCCGGCCAAGAATACCCTTCCCGCGATCCCGAAAGCGCCCTGTGCCCGAATGGTATCTGCCAACAACAAAGCGGGTTCTCATGGAAGCGGAATGGTTTTGTTGAGGATGCGAATGGCAGATTTGACCCTGCCGGGCAGGATTTCCGATTGATCCACATTCTCTCTCCACGCGGAAGGGGCAGCGTCAAAAATTGTGCCCAGGCTGTCGGGGTCGATCAGGCCAAGGTTCTGGTCGTCCACGGCCGCCACCCAAATTTGCAGCGAATGAATCCGCTCGGGCAATTGCCCGGCAAAAGCCGGGGAGTCCGTGATCAACGCCCTCCAGCCCGAGGGTGTCGCAAAACCATTGTAGCTGCCCGTTGCCCACGTGGCAGAAGCGGCATCCGCAAAACCATGAACCCCGGAGTCGCCAAGGAATCGGATATCAAAGGCAAGGATGCCATCCGCCAGCACCGACCCGGTGGTGGGAGCCACAGCGGTGGCCAGCAAGTCCGCCTCCGTAAAGCCCACGGAATCATAGAACCGCCGAAATTGCGTGTCGTTGGCCTGATCGTAACGCACTGCCAGCAAGCGGTGGTCGGCCACGGGGCCGCGCCGGTCGGCAAGGAAAGCGAGCTCCCGGGAATCGCCCACCGACCGCACAAGGATGGCGGCATTTTCCGTGATCACGGCCTGGGAGAGATCCGTTTCCATCACGTCCAGCATCCTCCGGGCCTCCGCCACGGAGTCCATTTGCTGCGCCTGGGCTTGCGTTGATTGCAGGATGCCATTCACCACTTGGACCAGCAGCACCAGGATCAAAGCCAGCACAGCCATCGCGGTGAGGAGTTCGACGAGGCTGAAGGCATCGGCCCAGCGGGAATTTTTCATGGTCTGGGCAGAAAAAGGATGCTGGTGGTGAGGGATCCTTCCGCCTTGTCCCACGTTTGATCGCCGGAGTCCCATTCCGGCCCGGCTTGAGCCGGCCAGGCGACGCTGATGACAGCGCGTCCGGGTTGTGTTGCGGTGGGCACTTCCAGAATCTCCAGGACTGCGGAAAGTCTTTTCTCCCCGCCAGTGGGAGAGCCACTGACATCAAGGTCAGCTCGCACGGATAATACGCTGGCATTGCCGTCAAGGTTGTAGGTGATGTTCGCCCCCGCGTAGGTGGCGGTGAAGGTGGTTCCGTCAGTGGATGATGCCTTGCGCAGGGCATCTGCAATACCACCGATCACATTCGCCGCACCTGCTTGCTCGTTCGCATTTTTAATGGATTGCAGCCCGACCGGAAGAAGTCCGACGACGGCAAGCATGGAGAAGGAAACAATTCCAAGTGCCAGGGTCACCTCGACAAGCGACAGAGCCGCACACCGTTTCCTCCGACAAGCAAAGGGCAAAGGATAAAATCGCGTTTTCATTTTCTGTAAATCGCAGGAATGCCAACACTGCCGTCGATGGCGACGGAAACAATGTTGTCGGCGTCCGTCTGGGTCCCTCTGGCTGTCGCCAGACCGATGGCCAGCAGAGGATCAAAGGGAGTCGTAGACGCCGGGGCGGGCTCGGCCATCACCTCGCCAAAGGGTGTGAAGGTAATGGAACGCCGGTCGGTGAACCGGGCGGCCTGCCCAATCTCGAACACAACGCCTCCCGAAAACCCGGCAAGCTCGCGCGGGTCTCCCGGAAAATCCCCGGAAGGCACACCTTCGGAATCGACCATGCCGACACGCTGGATGAGAAGCGACCGGCCCACGGGTTGCAGGTTGGCCGCAGCCGAGTTGGTCGTGCCGTCTTTCGAGTAAACAATCCCCACCCGCAAATCCGTGTTTCCGGAATTTTCCTCCGCTTGAAGACCCAGCCACACATACGTCCGGCGGGCAATGGCTTGGCTCCGGGCCAATTCGACGGCTGCTGCCACTTGGTGCGCCGCTTCACCAACCCCGCGAGCCTGACCAATTGAGTTGAACGCCGGAATGGCAAACCCCGCCAACAAAGCGATGATAGCCACCACGACCAGCAGTTCCACAAGACTGAACCCATTCCGCAATCGGAATGCATTTTCGAAAACAAAAGGCCGGGGGGTGAAGGGCATTTTCATTTCAAGGCAAGCTGCCCGCGGAAAAAACCACATGGCGGATATGCACCGGAATGGAAACGATGCAATCCTTCATGGGTGTTGGTAGAACACCCATACCCAAAGCTTTTCCCCGGATGCGACAACGTATTTATCATGTAAAACAATAGCACAGGGCCTTCTGCTTCGCTGCGACGATTCTGCCAAACTTCAGCACTATCCTGCCACTGGCAGCTTCCATTTTCCGGCGGAGCCACCCACCGCATGCCGGTTGCAGGCCATTCCGACAAACAGGGATCGTGTTGCATCGTGGCCTCCGGGTCGCCCCCCTGCAGGGCCCGGCTACTTATTGGAACAGGCGAGCTGCAGAATATTGATGGGGTTGAGTCTTTTTGGTTTGCGGCCATTGGGCCGTATCTCGACGTGGGGCGGCGCATCGGAGACGTAGCCGCGCGTGAGCGTGTGGATGGCGCGGCGCATCGGAGACGTAGCCGCACGCGTGAGCGTGTGGATGACTGCGGTTTCCGGTGCGCAGGATCCTGCCAAATTTCGGCACGATTGCGCCAGGATTACCGCCTGCTCCCCCTCAACCTTCATCCATGGGTTGAGGTCTGCTATTGGCACAATCGTT
>CAZGNH010000333.1:0-6042 GCA_964527025.1 uncultured Chthoniobacterales bacterium
ACGTCGATGTTCTTGAGATTGTGCTCGCGCGCCCCGCGCAGGACGATCGCCCCGCCCGCCGCATCCCCGCAGACGGGCGGGCTCTTCCGGTCCGGCGCCACCGCGCGCCCGCGCGCGGAGCGGGGCCTCTCGATCAGGAGTTTCAGGTGAAGCCCGGTTTGCGAGTCCGTGCAGGCGGCGACCTGTTCGGGGGTGCCCGCCACGACGACCTGTCCCCCCTGGTCTCCCGCTCCGGGACCGAGGTCGACCACCCAGTCCGCCGACTTGAGAACCTCGAGGTTGTGTTCGATCACCACGAGGCTGTCTCCGCCGCGCACAAGCCGGTCGAAGACGCCGAGCAACCGGGCAATGTCGTCGAAATGCAGCCCCGTGGTCGGCTCGTCGAAGATGAGCATCGAGGCCCCCTGCCGGGGCGAAGCCAGATGGGAGGCCAGCTTGAGGCGCTGCGCCTCGCCGCCCGACAATTCGTTCACCGGCTGCCCCAGCGCAAGGTACCCCAGCCCGACCTCGTCAAGCACCCGCAGGGGAGCGGCAATCTGCGGCTTGTCGCCGAAAAATTCGACCGCTTCGGAGACGGTCATCGAGAGGGTGTCGTGGATGGATTTGCCGCGGTGGCGGATGGCGAGGATATGGGGTTGGAAGCGTTTGCCTTCGCACTCCGGGCAGCGGAGGTAGAGGTCGCTCAGGAACTGCATTTCGACTTTTTCGGAGCCGAGACCGCCGCAGCGCCCGCAACGTCCGTCGCCCGCATTGAAAGAAAACGCGCCGGGGGAGAGGCCCGCGGCGAGGGCCGCGGGCAGCGTCCCGTAAAGCTCGCGGATCCGGTCGTAGGCCCCGATGGTGACGGCCGGGGTCGAGCGGGGGCTCCGCGCGAGCGGCGACTGGTCGACAAGGACGATTCCGCCGATCCCCTCGTCGCCCCGGATGGACGCGCAGGAGGAGGGTGCCGCGTCCTCGGGCGCATCTTCGCCGCAGAGGTGGCGGTGCAACACCCCGTGGACAAGGGACGTTTTTCCCGAACCGGAAACGCCGCTGACGCAGCAGAAGACGCCGAGGGGGATGTCTGCATCGATTCCCTGCAGGTTGTGGTGGTGGATGCCGCGCATCCGGATCCACCGCCGCGGTTTGCGGCGCGCCGCCGGGACTGGAATCGTTTTTCTTCCCGTGAGGTAGTCGCGTGTGAGGGATTCGGGCGGTCCGGATGCGGCCAGTCCGTCCGCCGGCCCCGAGTAGAGGATGTGGCCGCCGGTGGTGCCGCGTCCGGGGCCGATGTCCACGAGGTGGTCGGCGGCGTGGATGACTGCTTCTTCGTGTTCGACGACAACGAGCGTGTTGCCCTTGTCCCGCAGGGCGTGGAGGATCTTGACAAGCCGCGCGGTATCGCCCGGATGCAGTCCGACGCTGGGCTCGTCGAGCACAAAGAGCGTGCCGGTGAGCGACGCGCCCAGACAGGCCGTCAAATTCACGCGCCCGGTTTCCCCTCCCGAAAGGCTCCTTGTCGGACGGTCCAGCGTCAAATACCCCAACCCGACCATGTCCAGAAACCGCGCGCGTGAAAGTACCTGGTCCCGCAACAGCCGGGCGCCGGGGTCTCCCTCCGGAAGCCGCATCGCCTCAAAAATCCCACAGAGATCGCGCACCGGGGTTGCCGCAAGGCCGGGCAGGGTCAACAGCGAGGGCTCAAGCACGAAATGCAGTGTCTCGGGTTGGTAGCGCCCGCCCCCGCATGCCGTGCATGCCCCGTAACTGCGATACCTGCTCAACAACACCCGCACGTGCATCTTGTAGGTCTTGCTCTCGAGCCATTGGAAATACCCCCGCACGCCGTACCATTGCCCGTTCTGCCACGCCTCCTCGGGATCGCCCCCCGCCTCCCCTTCGAGGACCCACCGGCGGTCCGCCGCAGGCAGCTTGCCAAACGGGCAGTGGATATCCACATCCCTGCGCGCGGCCGCGCGCAGAAGGTCACGCTGGCATTCGGCCGACTGGCCTCCCTGGAAGGGCCTCACGACGCCGGCGGCAATCGAGAGGGTGTGGTCGGGGAGCACCTTGTTCCAGTCGATGCCGATCAGGCGCCCGAAGCCCTTGCATTCCGGGCAGGCACCGATCGGGCTGTTGAAGCTGAAGAGGCCGGGGCTTGGCGGGCGGAGGTCGATGTCGCAATGGGCGCAGTGCCAGCCGGTCGAAAACGGATGCATCTGTTCTTCATCGAGGGACCAGATGCCGAGTTTGCCGCGGCCGAGGCGCAGGGCTGTTTCGACCGCCTCGGTGAGTCTGGTGGAGTTGGCGGGGGAGACCCGGTCCTGGACGACCGGCACGATTGCGGGCAGGCGGGGGACGGAGGGGTCTTCGTCGGTGCGGAGGATTTTGCCGTAGAGCATCACGCGCAGATACCCCTGGCTGTTGAGAAAGGAGAAAAAATCCGCCGGTTTTGTGCCGGGCGGAACCGGAACCCCGAAGGTCACGAGCACGCGCCCGTCGGCCAGGGCCTCCCCGATGTGGGCGGCGACCGATTGGGCTGTCTCGGGCCGGACCTGCCTGCCGCACGAGGGGCACCGGCAAATCGCCGCGCGCGGGAAAAGCAGTTTCAGGTAGTCGTTGATTTCCGTGATGGTGCCGACGGTCGAGCGGGTTGTGCGGATGTGGTTGGCCTGTCCGATGGCGATTGCCGGGGGGATGCCCTCGATGGCATCGGCGCGCGGTTTGTCCATGCGGTCGAGGAACTGGCGCGTGTAGGGGCTGAAGGTTTCGACGTAGCGCCGCTGTCCTTCGGCGTAGAGCGTGTCGAAGGCCAGGCTCGACTTGCCGCTGCCGCTGGGCCCGGTCACGACAACAAGGTGTCCGGCGGGCAGATCCAGATCGACCCCCTGCAGGTTGTTCTGGCGGGCGCCGCGGACGCGGATCGGCTGTGCTTTCATGGAAAGGAGCGTGCCGGTGGCACGCACTTGCAAGTGGCGGACCGCGTCCGCCAGGAAAACTTCCCCGTGGAAATCAACCGCCCTATTTCATGAGCAGCACCGCACGCGCGCGCTTGATTTCGCGCGTGATCTTGCGGTGGACGCGTGCCGACATGCCGGTCACGCGCCGCGGAAGAATCTTGCCGCTCTCGGTCACAAATCGCTTCAAGAGCTCGGGGTTTTTGTAGTCGATGGCCTCCTCGGCGATGTCGGCCCTGCGCCGGGGCATCGAGCGGTTTGCGCGGCGGAACGCGGATCGGCGTTTTGCGGTCTTGGGCTGCATGGCTTCTATTTGATCTCCCTGTGAAGGGTGTGCCGCTTGAGGTGCGGATTGTATTTTTTCTTTTCGAGGCGGTTGGGGGTGCGGAGGCTTTTTTTGTTGCGGGTGGTGACGTAGCGGGACGGGGGCCGCCCTTCGCCGCGCGCCTCGGTGCATTCAAGGGTGATGATTTCTTGTGGCATGGGAGTCAGTCTTTGGAGTCCGAGGAATCGTCGGAATCGTCGTCTCCATCTTCATCGGTGAGACCGAAGAGGGAGGCGGTGGGTTGGCGGACGCGATGGAAGCGGTTGTGTTTTTCGAGTTCCGCCTGGGATTCGACCGTGTAGCGGGTGAATGGGAGTGCCTCGAGCCGGTTGCGCGGAATCGGCTTGCCGGACATCTCGCAGATTCCGTAGTTGCCGTTCTCGATGCGCTTGAGCGCCTCATCGATTTCGTAGAGCGAATCCTGCTCCTGCGAAAGCAGGCTGAGGGCAAAATCGCGGTCGTAGGCATCGCTGCCTGCATCGGCTTGGTGCATTCCAAAGGCACTGGCCTCACTGCCGTCGGCGCGCGAGCGCAGACTGTCCCGCGCGACACCGTTCATCGAATCGAGCAGCGTGTCCTTGAGAGCGAGCAGACGTTGGCGCTGGCTGTTCAGGAACGGCCCCGGCTTCAATCCAAGCAAGGGCTTTTTCTGTGCCATGGACTTTTCTGTCCCGTGGGAATTGAGCGCGGGCTTCTTGGCTGGCGCGGGCTTCTTGGCTGGCGCGGGCTTCTTGGCTGCTGCAGGCTTCTTGGCTGCTGCAGGCTTCTTGGCTGCTGCGGGCTTCTTGGCTGCTGCGGGCTTCTTGGCTGCTGCGGGCTTCTTGGCCGCCACGGTTTTTTTTGCCACAGGTGCCCGGGCAATTTTTTTCTTGGCAGGGGATTTCTTTGAAACTTTGGGTTTGGAGGCCATTGGGTGTGGGAATTATTGGAAAAGAGGGAAGTATTTAACCCTGTTGTAAGCCCTGTGCAAGGGGAAATGAGGTCGTGTCAAATTTTCTTCCGGGAGGTGCATTGGTCCGGGGATGGAAATTCTTTCGTGGTTGTGAAAGCCCGATGGCATGGCGGGCTTGCGCCGGCGGCGGCTTCGCGCAATCTTGTCGCGCTCATGAGATCCGTGTTGGCAGCCGTGGTTGTTTTTTTGTTTCCGTGGGTTTGCGTGTACGGGGTGGATTACACGGTTTTGGACGACATGGTCATCCAGGAGGGGGGCCGGAAGAAGCCCTTTTTGGTTTTTGCCGAGGAGGCGTTGCTTGGGTTGTCGGGGCGCACGTCGCTTGAGGTGGACGGGGAGAGGCGGGGGGCAGTCGGGGTTGTGGCGGGTTTGTGGCTTGATCCGGGCGATTGGCACACACGGCCCCTCGTGCTTGTGGCCCACCGTCCCCTCAAAGAGGAAGCCGGACTGGATCCCTCGAGGAAGCTCTTCAGCCATGCCGAACTGGTCGCCAATGCGGGTCTGCGTGCCCGTTTGGTCGAGGCTTCCGCACTGCGCGCGCGTCCGGGCGGCGGACGCCTCGAGGGTCTGCCCAAGGAAGCCGCTGACGTCGGGATGCGGCTGGCGGCACTCGAGCGCATGGCCGACGGGAGTGTCTTCCGCTTGGTTCCCCATCCCGATGATTCCGAGGGGCAGTGGGCTCCGGTGCCCGATGCCCTCCTCGATCCCCTCCGGCAGGCCGGGGCGGACGGGGACGCCGCGGGGTTTGCGGCAGCCGCAGACCGGTTGCGCGCGCATCTGTCGGGCACGAGCCCTTCGTTTCAGTGGCCGCCCGCATGGCGGATTTCCCTCGAGATTCTGTATCAGCGCTCGCACCCCATCCGCATTGCGTGGATTTTGTATCTGGCCGCGGGTTTGGTTGTCGCGCTGGCGGGAAAATCGCGTTCCGGCTATGCCGCGGCGTGGGTGCTGGCGTGCGCGGGGTTCCTTGTGCAGGCGGCGGGCTTTACGGCGCGGGTGCTCATTTCGGGCCGCGCGCCGGTGACCAACATGTATGAATCGGTGCTTTGGGTTGCGTTTGGCACGGTCTTTTTCGCCCTCCTCTTCGAGGCGGTCTACCGGTCGCGGGTTTTTCTCCTTGCGGCGGCCCCTGTGGCGGTCGTCTCCCTCATTCTGGCCGACTCACAGCCCGCGGCCATGAGCCGGGCCATCACCCCGCTGGTGCCCGTCCTGCGCGACAACTTCTGGCTCACCACCCACGTGCTTACCATCACCCTCAGCTACGCGGCCTTCGCCCTTGCCCTTGCCCTCGGACACCTGTCCCTCGGCTCGGTGATCCTGCGGCGCCCCGTATCCCCCGCCCTGCACCAATACCTTTACCGGGTCCTTCAGGCGGGGGTCCTTCTCCTTGCCACGGGAACCATCCTCGGCGGCGTCTGGGCCAATTACTCGTGGGGGCGGTTCTGGGATTGGGATCCCAAGGAGGTGTGGGCTCTGGTGACCCTGCTGGCCTACCTGTTTGTGTTGCACGGTCGCGTCGCTGGCCGGTGGGGGGGGTTCGGCGTGTCGGTGGGTGCGGTCCTGTGTTTTCTGAGTGTGCTGATGGCGTGGTACGGGGTGAATTTTGTTCTTGGGGCCGGGCTGCACAGTTACGGGTTTGGCAGCGGGGGGTTCGGGTATGCGGCGGCGTTTGTGGCCGCCGAGCTGGTGTTTGTGGGGCTTGCGGTGTGGAGCAAGGGCCGTCAATCGCCGACCGTCACAGGCGTGCCGACTTTCACCCGCTCGTAAAAGATTTTGGCTATATCCTCGGGCAAGCGGATGCACCCATGGGATGCCGGGTAGCCGGGCAG